>LUZH01000107.1 GCA_001602885.1 Bacteroidales bacterium Bact_16
CTGCAGCCGCCGTAGGTGTTGACGACGAGGTTGCGCTCCGCGTTGTGGCCGCCGGTGGCGCGGACCGTCTCCACGAAGAGCTTCGCGTAGCTGTTGATGCCCTTGTAGGCGGACGCCGCCACGGCTGCGTCGTAGCGGGCCGGCTGGACGTTGAAGGAGGCGAAGCACCAGGAGTCGTAGGGGTCCAGCATTTCGTTGTAGGACTCGAACCATAGCTTCTCGCCATAATCCTTGAAAGTGTCTGCAATCTGCTGCCAGAGGGCCTTGTAGCGACCTTTGGCCGCCTCGAACTCCTGCTCGCCGGCCACCAGCCAGGCGGCGCTCGCGGCGCCCGTGTCGTGGTGGACGTTGAGGATGCAGTACATCCCCTCGTCGATCACGTAGTCCACCACTTCCTTGACCCGGGCCATCCAGGCCGGGTCCACGTCCGTGCCCGTCCAGGTGGAGCGGTCCCACTTGGTCTGGTCGTGGAGCGTGATGGTGCCTATATGCGGATACCAGGTCACCGGCACGCGGATGGCGCCGAAGCCGGCTTCCTTGAACATGTGGATCAGCGCGCGGGTGGCCTGCGGCTGCCCCCAGGCGGTCTCATAGTCCGCCGGGGTGCGCTTGGTCCACGCTTCGATCCACATATTGTCGAGTTCGTTGCTGTTGCTGTCGAGGGTGTTGCCGAGGTTCCAGCCGGCGCCCATGTTGAGGACGGCCTCCGCGGCCGTCTCGAAGGGGCCGGCCTCTCCCGGCGGATCCTGTACGGGCGGCTGCTCCTGCTCCTTTCCTTCTTCCTGGCCCTCGTCCGGGAGGTCCAGCGGGTGGCATCCCGTCGCCAGGATGCCCAGCAGGGCGGTCATACCATATATTAATAGGGATTTCGGGATTCGCATGACACAAAATACGCAATTTTCCATTTCAAAAACAAATTAAAGCCGCGCGGGGTGTAAATATCGGTTCATTAAATACTGAAACCAAAATGAAAGCGAAGCGATTTTGTGTCAAAAAATATCGCGTTTGTGTCAAGAATGTTTAAATACCTTATAGGAATAATGTAAAAAATTGCTTTTCTTTGAACATATTTTACCCACAAATTCAACTCTTATGATGAAAAGGAGAAAACTATTTCGTCTGTCCGGACTTGTGGCGCTTCTGCTCCTGCTGCCCGGACATTCTTTTGCCCAGAATCTACGTGTGCAAGGCAAAGTCCTTGATGAGCACGGGGATGGGTTGATCGGAGCCGGCGTGCTCATTCAGGGGACCAACAACGGTACCGTGACTGACCTTGACGGCAACTTCGTCCTTCCTTCCGTCCCCCGTGGCACCACACTGGAGATTTCCTGTATCGGCTACGCCACCCAGGAGGTCCAGGTGACCGGGCAGTACATCACCGTCACGATGGCGATCGACTCGAAGGCTCTTGACGAGGCTGTCGTCGTCGCGTACGGCCAACAAAAGAAAGTCACCATCACCGGTGCCGTTTCCGCGGTCAGCGGCGAAGGCCTCCTGAAGGCCCCTGTCGCGAACGTGGCGAACGCCCTCCAGGGCAACCTCCCGGGCGTTTCGGCCGTCCAGGCCTCCGGTATGCCTGGTGCCGATGAACCGGTCATCCGCATCCGCGGCGTCGGCTCGCTCAACAGCGCCGAGCCGCTGGTCCTGGTCGACGGCGTCGAACGTCCGTTCTCCCAGCTGGATGCCAACGAGATCGAAAGCATCTCGGTCCTGAAGGATGCATCGGCCACGGCCGTGTTCGGTGTGCGAGGCGCCAACGGCGTCATCCTCGTGACCACGAAGCGCGGTACGACCGGCAAGGCTTCCGTGACCGCGTCGATCAACTCCGCCGTGCAGACGATCTCGAAGTTCGTCGATTTTGCCGACTCCTACACCTACGGCAAGATGTGGAACTACACGCAGATCACCGACGTGCTCCCGATGAACCAGTGGCCCGGAAGCACCACCATCGCGGACTACACGCCCTATGCCGAGACCGGCATCCGCTTCAGCCAGGACGTGATGGAGCATTTCCGCAAGCAGGACATGCCCACCACCTTCCCGAGCATGGACTGGATCAAGTATATCATGAACGACACCGCCTGGCAGGAACAGGCCAACGTCAACGTCAACGGCGGCACCGAGCGTGTCCGCTACTTCGTGTCGGCCGGCTTCCTGAACCAGGATTCCCTGTTCAAGACCTTCTCTGACAACAAGAACGAGACCTTCAACTTCAAGCGTCTGAACTACCGCGCCAACCTCGATATCGACGTTTCCGCGCACAGCCAGCTCTCCATCACCCTCGGCGGCCGCATGCAGAACCGCAACACGATGGGCAGCGGCGAAGGTTTCCTCTTCCGTTACCTGCAGGGTGCCACGCCGTACGCCGGCAGCGGCATCGACGCGCAGGGCCGCCACATCATCTCGGACAACACGATCGTCGGTCCGTTCGACCGCGACGCGCTCTCCAACTACTATGACCTCGGCTATGTGAACGAGAGCACCAACGCGCTCAACTTCGACCTCCAGTACAAGCTCGACCTGGGCTTCCTCACCCAGGGCCTCAGCTTCAAGGTCAAGGCTTCCTACAACTCCCAGTACACCGCCCAGAAGAACCGTCAGAACGGTTACGGCACCGGTGTCGTCTACGTGGCCACCCTCGTGGACGGCGAGGAGGCGCTCCGCAAGGAGAACATCACCTGGCCGATTCCCTACAGCGAGTCCAAGTGGGGCAGCCGCAACTGGTACACCGAGGCGAGCTTCGACTACGCCCGCCGTTTCGGCGACCACAACATCGGCGCCCTCGTCCTCTATAACCAGAGCAAGACCTATTATCCCTGGGATTCCGACGGAAGCATCTACGAGGCCATCCCGAAGGGCTATGTCGGTCTGGTCGGCCGTATCACCTACGACTACGCCACCAAGTACCTGCTCGACCTCAACATCGGCTACAACGGTTCCGAGAACTTCGCCCCCGGCAAGCGCTACGGTCTCTTCCCGTCCGTGTCCGTGGGTTGGATCCCGTCCAGCGAACCCTGGTGGGAGCCCATCAAGGACGTGTTCGGCTATCTGAAGATCCGCGGTTCGTGGGGTCTGGTCGGCAACGACAACACCAACGGCCACCGCTTCCTCTATCTGCCGGGCCAGTGGATGTTCTACAAGGGCGCCACGACGGTCAACCCGCAGAAGCGCGGCGCCAACTTCGGCACCAGCGGCGACTGGCTCCAGGCTGTCCGTGAGCTCACCTCCGGCAACCCCAACGTGACCTGGGAGACCGCCAGCAAGATCAACGTCGGTGTGGACGCCGGCTTCTTCAAGGACCGTCTCCACGCTTATGTCGACTTCTTCTGGGAGGACCGCAAGGACATCCTCGTGTCCAACGCCTCCACGCTTCCCGCCGTCACGTCGCTGCCCGCCAGCAACGTCAACGCCGGCCGCGTGAAGAACCATGGTTTCGAGGTCACCCTCAACTGGGAAGACCGCCGCGGCGATTTCCGCTACAGCATCTCCCCGAACTTCTCGTTCGCCCGCAACCAGGTCATCGAGATGCTCGAGGTCCCGCCTATGTATGAGTATCTGCGCCACACCGGCCTGCCGGTCGGCCAGCGCTTCGGCTATGACCTCTTCGAGTTCTACCAGCCGGGCACGGAAGACCGCTACCGCGCTGCCTTTGGCGCGAACATGCCCCAGCAGCTCGCCTATCCCGACAACAGCGACCTCAAGTATGGCGACGCTGTCTACGTGGACCTCAACGGCGACGGTGTCATCGACACCAACGACCAGAAGCCGCTCGGCTTCACCGACACGCCGGAAATCACCTTCTCGCTCAACGCCGCCTTCCACTGGAAGGGCCTCGACTTCTCCATGCTGTGGACGGGTGCCGATCACGTGAGCCGTACGCTGAACGGATACTTCCGCGACCAGTTCGGTTCCACCAACACCTCGGCCCTGACGCAGTGGGTGGCCGACAACTCCTGGACGGAGGACAACCCCGGCGCCATCCTGCCGCGTATCTCGTTCACCAACCGTGTGCACAACAACCACGATTCCCAGGCCTGGATGGTCAATTCCCGCTACATCCGACTGAAGAACGTCGAGATCGGCTACACCTTCGGCAAGTCGAAGCGCATGCCGTTCTTCAACTACATCCGCGTCTTTATGTCCGGCCAGAACCTGTTGACCTTCTCCCAGTTCGACGGCAACGATCCCGAAGCCCCCGGACAGGGTCTTGACTTCGGCGTGCGTTACCCGATGACCCGCGTGGTCAACATCGGCGCTCAGTTCAACTTCTAATGGAGCTACGAATATGAAAAAGATATCCAACTTTATACTTGCGCTTGGACTCGGAGCCGCCATGTCCCTCTCTTCCTGCGTCGATCCGTTCGCTATCGGCGACAACTTCCTGGAGAAGGCCCCCGGCGTGGACGTCGACATGGAGACGGTGTTCTCGAGCGCTGAATTTACCCGCAATTTCCTCTGGAGCGCGTATGGTCAGATCTATTGCACCTACACCTCCGGCAATATGATGAACGGCGCGCCGATCGACGTGCTCTCGGACTCCTACCACTGCTACGTCAGCTGGGGCGGCCCGAAGCAGAGCTACTATCCCGGCGCCCTCACGGAGAATGCCCAGGATACCGAAGACGGCAACTTCCAGGGCAAGTTCTCCTATTCGACCAAGGGCGGTCTTGACTCCGACGCCGGCGGCCGTGTCTCCATCTACGAGACCGTGCGCAAATGCTGGCAGCTCATCGAGAACATCGACCGCGTGCCCGGTATGGACGATACCGAGAAGAGCTGCCTGCGCGGCGAGGCCTACACCATCATGGCGAGCCGCTATTTCGATGCGTTCCGCAATTTCGGCGGCCTCTGTCTCGTCCGCAAGGCCTATGGCGTGGGCGAGGACTTCACGTCCGGCCGTTCCACGGCCAAGGAGACCGTGGAATTCATCGACTCCCTGATCGTCTGTGCCATCAAGGAGCCCGGCTTCCGCTGGAACGTCCCCGATTCCGACCTGGGCCAGTGGTCCGGCCGCCTCACGCGCGCTTCGGCCAAGGCCCTCCGCGCCAAGGTCTGGCTGTTCGCCGCCTCTCCGCTGTTCAACAACGCGGAGCCTTACATGAGATATGACAAGAAGCCTACCGGGTTTGAGAACGAGGAGCATGTGTGGTTCGGCGGCTACGACGCCAGCCTCTGGCAGAAGTGCCTCGACGCCTGCAAGGATTTCTTCAGCGACAATGCGGCCAACGGCAACTACTACCAGCTCGTGCAGCCTGCTTCCCAGAATGAGGCCGGCTACCGCGAGGCCTACCGCACCGCCTACCGCTACCGCAACGGCTATGCCAACAAGAGCGGCGTGGTCAACCACGAGAAGCTCTTCGACGCCCATCCGACCCTGACGCTGTCCGACGGCGGCTGGGGCTGGGGCTGGCGCGGTTTCGCCCTCGACTGTATGCGCCAGGGCGGCCAGGTCCCGACCAACGAGCTGATGGAGTGCTTCGGCATGCAGGACGGCCGCGTGTTCCCGTACACGGACATCTATGGCCCCCACAAGAACCCGAACCACATCGACATCTTCGCCGACCGCGACCCGCGTCTGTATGAGACGATCCTCGTCCCGCAGCAGTCGCTTCCTTCCGGATTCGACTATGCCGGTATGAACTACATGGACTCCTGGGTCGGCGGCTTCCTCGAGAAGAACAGCAACGTCAACAACACCGACGACGTGGCTTCCGGCTACAGCAAGTTCAAATGGCTGCTCGACTACTGGGGCGGCAACCGCTATGACGACGACCTGATCGGCGTCCCCTACATCCGCCTGGCCGAGATGTACCTGATCCAGGCTGAGGCCAAGGCCGAGACCGGCGACCTCCGGGGCGCTCTGGACGACCTCCATGTCGTGCGCAGCCGCGTCGGCCTGGGCCGTCTCGAGGAGAAGAACCCGCAGCTGAACCTGACCACCAACAAAGAGAACCTCATCGACGAAATCCTGCGCGAGCGCAACTGCGAGATCGGCGCCGAGTGTGGCGACCGCCTCTACGACATGATCCGCCGCAAGCGCCAGGATCTCTTCACCAAGCCCCTCCACGAGATCCGGATCTACCGCCTCGACGCTGCCGGCAACCGCCTGACGGAAGGTGACCAGCAGTATCAGGCCGGCGAGACCTGGCCGAACTTCGAGTACGAGAAGCCGCAGATCGTGAACGGTGCCCGCAAATGGTGGGATGAAGGCTTCTGGACGAACAAGTGGTACCTCGATCCGGTGTCCCGTGACGAAGTACAGAAGGGTTATGGCCTTACGCAGAATCCTGGTTGGTAATAATTTGAAATTGTCAAGATTATGAAATTGAATCATATACTCATCTTCGGCCTGCTGGGATTCTGTGCCGTCCCTGCGACGTTGGACGCCCAGACGGAGCTGCGCGACAAGAAAGCGCAGAGCATTGATCTGGGTCAAGGCGTCGAGACCACGGAATTCCTGACGACGGCGGCGACCTACACCATCACCGCCGAAGAACTCAGCCACACCTCCGCCATCAGCCTCGCCGACGCGCTCCATGGCAAGCTCCTCGGCCTGACCGCCCTGCAGAACACCGGTTTCAAGGGCGAAGAGGGGAGAGGCGCCTCCTTCAATATCCGCGGCGCCCAGACCACGGGCGAGAAAGACATCCTGATCCTGGTTGACGGCTACGAGCGCCCGATCGACCGCCTGTCGGTCGAAGAGGTGGAGAGCGTGACCGTCCTCCGCGATGCTGCCGCCGTGGCCCTCTACGGCCATGAAGGCGTCAACGGCGTCCTCCTGGTCAAGACCAAGCGCGGCCTGGCGAACAGCGGCTTCCATTTCAAGGCCGGTGTCTCGCACAAGCTCCAGTTCAATCCGGAGATGGCCAACATGGTCAGCGCCTACGACTATGCCAATGCGCTGAACCAGGCCCGTATCAACGACGGCAGCTCCGTCGCCTATACGGAAGCCGAACTCCAGAAGTTCAAGGATGGCAGCGATCCGTCCGTCTATCCCAACGTCAACTGGAAAGACGAAGTCTTCCGTGACAACGCCCACGAGACCAACGCCTTCGTGTCGATGTTCGGCGGCTCCGAAAACGTCGAGTACTACACGCAGCTGGACTTCACCGACGCCCGCGGCCTCTACAAGAACGCCTCCCAGGGCGACTGGAATTCCCAGCTCAAGTACTCCAAGGTGAACATCCGCGCCAACGTCGATTTCAAGGTCACCGAGAGCACCCGCGTCAAGACGAACGTCATGGCGATCTTCATGGAGACCAACGGCGTGCCGAACATCAACTCCAACGACGCCTGGTGGCATCTCTATAAGGTGCCTGCGCTGGCGTTCCCCATCCAGACCTCCGCCATCGGGACCGAGGGCGAGCCGGGATATATCCCGAGCGTCTGGGGCGGCAGCCAGACCTATGGCGACTACAACCTCGTGGCCAAGGCCCAGGGTACCGGTTTCGCCAAGACGCACCAGCGCCAGATCTGGGCGGACCTCACCCTCGAGCAGGATCTCGACTTCCTGGCCGAAGGCCTGAAGTTCTATGTCAGCGGCGCTTATGACAACGCCTCCATCATGAACGAAAGCCACCGCAGGGGCTACCAGTATGGTTGGAACTATTATGACGCAGCCGGCAACATGGACGCCGCCCTGATGGGTACTGTCCAGACCCAGCTCGTCTTCAACCACAATCTGGATTCCCAGTGGCGCATCGGCATGGTCCGCGCAGGTTTCAAGTATGCCACGACGTTCGCGAACGGCGACAACTTCGCCGCCAACGCCGGTTACAATATGAAGAGCGAGGTCCGCGACGGCCGGAGCAACACCTGGTACCGCGCGAACTGGAACCTGGCCCTCCACTATGACCACGCCGAGAAGTTCGTGGCCGACCTGGTCCTCGCGGCCAACGGCTCCAACCGTTCCTACCCGGCCAAGTGGGCGTTCTCGCCGACCCTCGGCCTCGGCTGGATCTATGCCAACAACCCGGACGGCGTCCTGAATTACGGCAAGCTCCGCGCTTCCGCCGGCATCCAGCACACCGACTACGTCCCGCAGGCCGGCCTTTGGCTCGCCAACTGGGCCAATTCCCACGGCCAGTTCTGGTATGGCCAGAGCTTCACCAGCTCCTGGGGCGCTTTCCTGACGCAGTTCCCGACCACGAGATTCCAGCAGGAGGCCGCCTACAAGGCCAACCTCGGTACTGACCTGCGCCTTGGCAACTGCCTCGACTTCACCGTCGACGCTTTCTACCAGCAGCGCCGCAACATCCTCGTCAGCGCCAGCTCCCTCAACTCCGACGTGGTGGGCATCCAGTCCGCCTATGACGACAAGGGCGTGGTGGCCAGCTACGGCGTGGAGGCAGGCCTGCGCTTCGCCAAGACCTTTGGCGGCGGCCTGAACCTCAACTTCGGCGCCAACGCTTCCTTCGTGAAGAGCCAGATCCTCGAGTGGATCGAGACGCCTGCCTATCCGAACCTTTCCGTCATCGGCGCTCCTGCCGACCTCGCCCGCGGCCTCGTCGCCATCGGTTTCTTCCACAGCCAGGAAGAGATCGACAACAGCCCGATCCAGGAATTCGGCCAGGTCAAGGTCGGCGACATCCGCTACAAGGATGTCAACCACGACGGCTTCATCAACGAGAACGATACGGTGGCCATGGATTGGGGTACCGATTTCCCGGCCCTGAACTACGGCTTCAATCTCGGAATGGAATACAAGGGCTTCGGCTTCAACGTCGCCTTCCAGGGCGCGGCCTTCCAGACCAAGAACCTCCGCTACGTGGACGGTGTCTGGGGCGCGCTCTCCGACAACCGCAACCTGTCTCAGGAATACTACGACAACTGCTTCGACCGCGCCGGTTCCAATGCGCTGTACCCGCGTCTGTCGACGACGAACGTGGCCAACAACGCCCAGGAATCCACGATCTGGTATCGCAACATCAACTGGCTCAAGCTGCGCGACTGCGAGCTCTACTACAAGCTTCCCGCAAAGGCGCTCCGCAGCATGAAGATGTCTGACGCCAAGATCTTCGTCCAGGGTCAGAACCTGCTGTCTTTCGACAACATCGCCGCCATGGATGCTGAGAACCTCAACACCGGTTATCCTGTGCTGCAGTCGGTCTCCCTTGGCCTTTCCGTTGTATTCTAATAAAGCATGAGAATTATGAAACTCGATAGAATCATTTCATTCCTTTTCGCCGGTATCGTCCTGGCCTCGTGCGCTGACCTCAACTATACCGAGGAGAACACGCGTGACGAGGAATGGACCTACGAATACTTCGCGAACGGTATCAAGAACATGGTGTTCGACGTTTACGCCCAGCTCTACGGCAACGAATTCGAGTCCAACAGCGCCTACTTCCTGGCCGGCGCCACGGACGAGGCCCAGTATGCGCTGGAGACCGGTGCGGTAAACAACTACACCAACGGTGGCTGGAGTGCCGCCAATCCTTATTCCAACATCTGGACGAAGTCCTATACCGCCATCGCGGACATCCATATGTACCTGGAGAAGATCGACCAGGCGGACATCACCGAGTGGCAGTACAATCCGGACTATTCCAAGTGGGCCCAGCAGATGGAGATCTTCCCGTATGAGCTCCGCTTCCTGCGCGCCTACTTCTACTTCGAGCTGTTCCGCACTTATGGCGACGTTCCCCTCGTGACCACCACGCTGACCAACATGCAGGCCAACTCCATCGAGCGTACCCCTGCCGACCAGATCGTGAAGTTCATCGTGGACGAGCTCGACGCCGTGGCGCCGTACCTGCCGGTCTCCTATGCGAACGAGGCGGAAGCCGAGATCGGCCGCGCGACCCGCGTGGCGGCCTTCGCCCTGAAGGCCCGCACGCTGCTCTACGCGGCTTCTCCGCTCTTCAACCCGTCCAACGACTCCGCCAAGTGGGCGAAGGCCGCCGAGGCCTGCAAGTTCTTCCTGGACAACGCCGACGCCTGGGGCCTGAAGCTCAGCGCCTACGGCTCCCTGTGGGGCCACGACGCCTTCTTCAACCCCGAGCTGATCTTCGGCCTGGGCCGTGGCGAGAGCAACAACTTCGAGAAGGCCAACTATCCGGTCGGCGTCGAGAACGGCTCCTCCGGCAACTGCCCGACCCAGAGCTTCGTCGATCAGTATGAGTATCAGAACAACGGCGAGACCTTTGGTCAGCGCTATCCCGGCGAGATCGACCTTAACACCGTCGATCCCTATGCGGGCCTCGACCCGCGTTTCGCCCTGACCGTCGTGAAGAACGGCGACGAATGGCCGACCAACGGCGCCCAGAAGAAGCCGATCGAGATTTTCTTCGGAGGCTTCAACGCCGCTCCGAAGTACGGCGCCACGCCGACGGGCTACTACCTGAGGAAGTATGTCGACGGCGCCTGCGTGACGACTGCTGACAACCAGGTCTCCCGCCGCCACACCTGGATCCTGTTCCGCCTGGCCGAGATGTATCTGGACTATGCGGAGGCCGTGTTCCATGCCACCGGCAGCGCCAACGACGCTTCCTACGGCATGTCCGCGAACCAGGCCGTCAACGTGCTGCGCAACCGCTCCGACATCCAGATGCCGGCCTTCTCCGAGGACGGCGACGCCTGGGTGGCCCGCTACGAGCGCGAGCGCCTCGTGGAGCTCGCCTTCGAGAACCACCGCTTCTGGGATGTCCGCCGCTGGAAGAAGGGTCCTGCCTATTTCAAGACCATCCAGGTGGCGACGATCGGCAGCGACCTCAAGCTCACCCGGTCTACCGTTACCCGTCAGTGGGATGACAAGTACTACTTCTATCCCATCCCGCAGACCGAATTGAAGAAGAACCCCAACCTCACGCAAAACCAGGGCTGGTAGAGCGCTTTATAAGGATTACCGATATGAAAAAGATATTCAAATATTTAAGCATACTCCTGTCTGTTGCCCTGCTGGGCAGCATCTCAGCCTGTAACCTGCTGATGGATCCGCTCGAGGAGACCGCGGAGGCCGGGCTCGGCATCAAGGTGTTCTTCCCGACCAAGGTGGTCGCCGGCCAGCCGATGACCATCAACGGCAACGGTTTTGCGACCGCCCGCTCGATCGAGTTCCCGAACGGCGTCAGCGTCACGGACTTCGAGATCGTCTCCAACCAGATGATCCGCGTCGTCGCCCCGGCCGGCATCGCCGCCGACGGTGGCGTGATCAAGGTCGTCACCGAGGAGGGCGAGGCCGTGTCCCGGCTGCCGCTGACCCTCGGTTCCACCAGCGTCTCCGGCTTCTCCCTGCAGGCTGGCGAGACCCTCAAGGGCGGCGAATCGATCGAGGTCTACGGTACGGACCTGCAGTTTGTCTGCGAGGCCGAACTGCCTGATGCAGAGGGCAATCCGATGACCCTCCCGGACGAGTGCTTCTACCGCAAGGGCGAGAACAAACTCGTGATCACCATCCCCAGGAAAGTCTTCGACGGCACCTATGTGGGTAAACTCCGTACCTTCGACGGCAAGGAATTCCTGCTGCCGGAGCTCAAGTACGAACCGGGTGCCGAAGGCGGACATTGGGAGAGCAAGGAAGTCATGATCTGGGAGAATGACGGCAGCCACGGCGCCGTGTCCTGGAGCAGCGACTACCGCTTCGCGGCCGAAGCCAACAAGACCGGCGAGGAGATCTACGCCATTCCGGACGATGTCTGGGCCAAGATGAAGGAAGGCACCTTCTACGTGAAGGTCACAGCCGAGAACCCGCAGATCCGCATCACCACGGGCTGGTGGAGCACGACCTGGACCGGCAACGACTTCATGCCGGGCAGCGAGGGCCTCACCGACAACGGCGACGGCACCTGGACGCTCGAGGTCAAGCTCGCGGGCGATCCGATCATGGACGTCATCGACGTGCAGCACCTCCTGGTCACGGGTGACCGCTTCACTCCGGTCAGCCTCTTCTTCGTCGAAGACGTCTGGGTCGAAGGCGGCGGCGGACACATGGAGATCGTCAAGTCTTCCATCTGGAAGAACGACGGCAGCCACGGCGCCGTGTCCTGGAGCAGCGATTACCGCTTCGCAAACGAGTCCAACAAGACCGGCGAAGAGATCTACGCCATCCCGGACGATGTCTGGGAGAAGATGAAGGGCGGCACGTTCTATGTCGACGTCGAGGCCGAGAACCCGCAGATCCGCATCACCACGGGCTGGTGGAGCACGACCTGGACCGGCAACGACTTCATGCCGGGCAGCGAGGGCCTCACCGACAACGGCGACGGCACCTGGACGCTGGCGGTCACGCTCGGCGACGACCCGATCATGGATGTCATCGACGTGCAGCATCTCCTGGTCACGGGCGACCGCTTCACCCCGGTCGAGCTCTACTTCCAGGAAGAAGTGTGGGTCGGCGGCGACCCGACCCCGAAGGAGGAACTGATCTGGGAGAATGACGGCAGCCACGGCGCCGTGTCCTGGAGCAGCGACTACCGCTTCGCGGCCGATGCCAACAAGACCGGCGAGGAGATCTATGCGATCCCTGACGATGTCTGGGCCCAGATGAAGGCCGGTACCTTCTATGTCGATGTCGAGGCCGAGAACCCGCAGATCCGCATCACCACGGGCTGGTGGAGCACGACCTGGACCGGCAACGACTTCATGCCGGGCAGCGAGGGCCTTACCGACAACGGCGACGGTACCTGGACGCTGGCGGTCACGCTCGGCGACGACCCGATCATGGATGTCATCGACGTGCAGCATCTGCTGGTCACGGGTGACCGCTTCACCCCGAAGAAACTCTACTTCCTCAAGTAGACAACGCCTATACGGAAGGAGGCTGACCCGATGGGGCCAGCCTCCTTTTTTATGCGTATCGCGGTCGCCCGGGAATCAGTTCTCCGAAACGGTCATCCGGCGGATCCGGCTGGCGACCTCGTCCGGGCGGTCCATCAGCAGCTGTCCGTGGTTCATGCCGGGGAATACTTCGATGTGGGCTTCCGGACAGAGGGCGAGGAGGTGCCGGGCCTGCGGCCGGGCGACGAAGCCCTCCTTGGTCCCGTGCCAGAAGTGGATGTCGGCGCCGTGGATGGATTCCAATTTGTTGGTATAGACGTCTTTGTAGCCGTCCCGGACGGCTTTCCCCTTGCCGGAGGGCCAGGCTTTCCTGCATTCGTCCAGCATCGCGTTGATGTAGTGCGAATGGAACACCCATTTCCAGAAGCCGGTGCAGTGGTAGCAGGTCCAGACGTTGAAACTCTGGTAGTAGCGCAGCGGGTCCACGCTCCACCTGGGGAGCGGGAGCAGCGGCGCGGCGTCCA
>LUZH01000108.1:0-11525 GCA_001602885.1 Bacteroidales bacterium Bact_16
CCGCCATCCTGACCGCACTGGCCGTTGGGAGCCATTTCTTCGAGGCGTGGCTGGACCGGCGGTATCCTGGGCGGCCGGGGCCCATCAAGTTCACGTCGGAGCGCAAGCCGGTCTCCCTGCCGCTCGACGAGATCCTCTACGTAGAGTCCAACGACGACATCACGACCGTCGTCGCGACGCAGGGCCGGCGCTACAAGAACTACACCCCCATCTCCCAGTGGGAAAGCAATCTCAGCCCCCGCTTCATCCGGATCCACCGCGCCTACCTGGTCAACCGGACCGCCGTCACCGGCGTCGACGTGGACCTGCTCTACATCGGCGACATCCAGCTACCCATCTCCCGCAAATACAAAGACACCGTCCGCACCCTGAACTGATCTGACAGCAACTATAACCTCTTAAAACCACATAATTTATGAACAAACTGTTGTTTGACGCGAATGGTGACGTCATCCAGGGCCCCTACACCGTGGCCGGACATTATCAGTACGAGCAAGAATATGAAGGGAAGAAAAGTGTACTGTCTTTTATCCGGAAAGGCGACAGCCTGATAATCCCGGAGAGTCAGATCAATTTTGACGGAGAGAGCGACTACCTCGAATTCAATTTCCGGGTGGACACCCCGCCCGAAAAGGAAACGGGTATCGTATCCGGGAAGGCCATCCCCTTTACCCTGAGCTGTCTGGCCGGCGAAAAAGGGCTTATGCTCCACGCCCGGCTGGTCACGGTCCACAACGACAAGAAATATATCCGGGAATGTGAATCGTCCATACCTTTGGAATATGCCGTCTGGTACAACTTCAAGATCATCCTCATCCACGAAGAATACTGCGTGCTGGTTGACGACCAGCCGCATATGAGAAGGATCTACAAAGGCGCGTGGAAGACAGACTACACGCCGCAGAATCTTGTATTCTGCGGCGGCGAGCAGACCGGCCTCCACCTGTGCGACATCGCGTTTTCCGAAAACATTTTCGAGGAAGCCACGGCGGACAGCATAAGCGCGACGCTTCAGCGCATGAATGACAGTGATTATATGGAAGTGGACAGCTGCATCCGGGACTGCGCACTGGACGGCATTGTTCTGCAAGGTTTCTGTGCCCGAACGAAGATAGACGGGAAGTTCTGCTGGGTATATGAAAACGGCGCCATCGTCTTCGACTATGAAGACAAGGCCATCTATCTGCCCCCGGCTCTCTTAAAGAGTTATCAATCCAACACTCGTGATCTCGGCCGCCCTGTCGCATATACGTCCTATACGTGCGAAGATGACGGCAGCGAAATCCAGTTCGGCCTGTTCACGAACGGGGGGCTCTTCTACAACGTCACCAAAGACGAAAGGATATTTCTCAAAGGCGATATTCTGAAGCGCTTCCTGGACAGCGACCTGAAAATCAACCATTTCTGGTATCCCGTTGATTCCGGCCACTACGACAATCCGGTCAGAATCGACTTCACGGTATTCTCCAACGGTCTTGTCATCTATGCCTTCGACGCGCAGACCGTCTTACTTCCCTGCTCTTTCCACGACTATCTCTGGCAGGACAACAAACTGCTCCGGAAGACGGGCCTGCCGCTCAGCGACTACCGGATCGGCGTCAACGCCAAGGGCGAAAAGTGTTACGAGGCGCTTGAATGCCAGAACGGCACCATCCACAGCACGGACTCGTTCGAATGCTTTTTCAGCGACAGAAAACTGGGAAAAGCTGTAAAGCTGGACGGCAAAAAAGAAGACCCTGACGGAGAGACAATCCATTACTATGACTTTGAAAACGGGGTTATCGTACTGTATCCCGGACAAAACACACCCGTCGTATACGAAAGCTTGCTCCTGACGCTTTCAAAAGTTACGGCCGGCGAAATAAATGATGCAATCAACAAAACGCCCGAATTATTTCTGAAATTCACGCTGATCCAGGACAAAAAGAAAATCGTGGACAAAAAAAGGCTGGGGTCAGATGACTATTTGCATGCATCATCCAATTATGTCTGGACAGATGACCGGATGTTTAAAATCAGTCCTCTCCAGGGCAACAGCTATTTCCGGCTCAAAATCGATTTATATGATTATGACCCGGAGTCAAGCGCTGATTATCTCGGAACTTTCGATTATACTTTCAGCATCGAAAACGGTTGGGGGCTCGAGTCCGGCGATGAGGACGGGAATCCGAAACCGCAAGTGTGCACGCTTCCCATGACGGAAGGCGGAAAAGACAACAGGCACGGGCTGTACAACAACATGCTCGTGCTTACCCTGTCTGAAGCATTTGACCGCAGCGAAATGATGAAAGACATTATGAAAAACTATACGCTGCCTTTCAAGAATTTCACAGGTTCCTATCTGTTTACCCCTGACGATTTCACCCGGGTTTTCTCGAACGTAAACAAATGGGGCTCCGTATTCAGCTGCCTCGAGCACCCGATAGATGCGTTCTTCTACTTCGCCTGCCTGGTTGCCCTCGACGGCGCAAAATGCTTTGGATTTGCCACTTCAGAAGTATTAGCCATTCACGATTTAAGCCACTTCACCCCTCCTCTCTACAAGTATTCTGCTCCGGAAGGTTTTAGCCCGAACGAGACTTATGCCAAACTGGGACCGGAATACGGAAAACCCATCTGCGATTATTATCTCTATCAGTTAGGGTGGGACGCCATCATGTGGGGGTGGAAGAAAATGAATGCCGGCGAGTATCTTACGGCCCACAACAGCATCGAAGGCATCATCAAGTGTCTGGATCAAGACAAATGCTGCCTTCTCTGCATGCTTCCGCCGAAAATGTTGGACGCGCATGCCGTGATGGCGTATGGTTATAAGCAGATCAAGCCCGAAGAAAGAGACGGGAACGGCTATTACACATATATAGACAAAAATGGGAAAGAGACAAAGATTAAAGCAGATTATGACTATTTGATTTATATCGCTGACTGCAATTATCCTCAACAAAGTCCGGAAGAAAAGGTTTCCTGCTTCATTTCATTCGAAAAAGAAAGCCGCCGGACAGACCGGGTTAGAGTCTATTGGACAAAGGACAGGGAAATAACCGATTCGGATGCCTATTCGAAGGAAGGTTTTAAATACCTATATATGACCCCCGTCTCCATTCTTTCCCGGCCGCCGAGAGTTCCGAACTTTCTGGACCTTACAATAGAAACGTTTACCACGATGGTCTGTGGCTGGTTCAGCTGCGCAGCCGACAGTATCCAGATAACCGATCCGGACACGGACGAAGTCCTGTATGATCCGGAAAATGATGTCCTGAAGACCGACCGCATCATGGTCCGCCCGAACATGGCCGCCGACGGGAAGGACAGCCCCACCCTGTTCGTCCTCAAAGGCAACAACCTCAACGTCAAGTTCCGGGGAGCAAAGAAACAGGATCTCGACCTGCGCATCGCCGGACGAGAGGCCTGTGCCAGCTTCAAGACCGGGCTGGCCAAAGGCGAAGAGCTTGGATTCACCTTCCGGAATGTCCACCGCCCGGACAGATTCACAGCCGCCATCCACCCGAGCTTCGCGCACAAGGCCGTCCAGACCGAGATCAGTTTCGCGGACAGGCGCGACAAGTCTCAGAGACACGTGTTCAAGGAAGGACTCGTCATAGACAAAGGAGGCACGAAACTCGCGTCCCTCTGCGTCGGCGCCCGGATGAAAGTGAACGATACCGTCATCAAGGCTGCGCAGGAAAGGATTGAAGTTCCGATCAGCCGCGCCCGGCGGATCGAAATGAGAAGGGACTATCCCGGAGCGACCGTCATGAACCGGAATCTGACGACCACCCAGATCAGCGCGCTGTACCATATCGGAAAATCTACGGCGCGGGCGTACTGTCGGCAGGGTCTGATCCCGGAGGCCAGGAAGGCCAACAAGAGATGGAGCATTCCTTCCGAGAACAACGCCGTCAAGTAAGCGGATTCTTTTTCTCGGGGAAATGCTTATCTTTGCGTAGATATTACGCGTATGTATACCTACAAGTACCCCCACCCCGCTGTCACGACGGACTGCGTCATCTTCGGCTACGATGTCCGCGAAGGGCTGTCCGTCCTGCTGGTCCAGCGCGGCATCGAGCCGTACAAGGGCCGCTGGGCATTCCCCGGCGGCTTCCTGCAGATGGACGAGGACGCCGACACCGGCGCCCGGCGCGAACTGAAGGAGGAGACCGGCTTCGAAGCCGCGTCCATCCGCCAGTTCGGCACCTTCACCGCCGTGGACCGCGATCCGCGCGAGCGGGTCATCACCATCGCCTACATGGCGCTGGTGCGCAAAGGGGGCGTCCAGGGCGGCGACGACGCGGCCGACGCGCGCTGGTTCCCGGTGTCCGACGTCCCGGCACTGGCCTTCGACCACGACCGCATCCTGCGCATCGCGCTGGACCGGCTCAAGGAGGAGATCCATTTCCACCCCGTGGGCTTCGAGCTCCTCCCGGAGGTCTTCACGCTCCCGCAGCTGCAGGCCCTCTACGAGGCCATCCTCGGCGTGCGCTTCGACCGCCGCAACTTCGCGGCCAAGATGCTGAAACTCGGCATTCTAACGCCGACGGGCGACCGTCCGGCCGACGCGGCGCGGCGCATCCCGCAGACGTATCGGTTCAATCCGCAGAAATACGGTGAGTTGAAGCAGAGCGGCTTCCGGCTGGAATTCTAATAGCGGAATGTCTCCAGGAAGCGGGCCAGGTTCATGAATCCCTCGAACCAGTGGCCGACCACCACGATGGCGCACTTGACGGCCAGATAGACCAGGATGAGGTTCTCGGGGTCGTTGAGTTTGAGGAGCGTCTGCTCCCGGCTCATCTGCTGGAAGAAGCTCTTCCGGCTCGGGGTCCTGACCCGGCAGCTCAGGAAGATGACGAGCCAGCCCAGGAACAGCAGCCCGGCGCAGATGAACAGGTCGATCCGGTTCATGACGAAAGCGGCGCAGAGCAGCAGGCCGACGAGCAGCGCCGGCAGCAGGAAGACGCAGCGCCGCTTGCGCAGCATCCGCAGGAGATAATAGATGGACATCAGCAGCGTGGCCTCCCCGACGAATCCCACCAGCCCGCCGATGACCTCGCTGGTCTGCAGGGTCTTGGACCAGAGGAACAGATAGGTCAGCAGGGCATAGATGCCCGTCAGGACGACAAGCGCCGCATAGAGGACGAAGGTCGTCAGGCGCGGGAACTTGCCGAACTCGATGCCCGTGGTGGTGTCGAAGGCCGGATGCTTGACCAGGGCCACAATGCGCTCCAAGGCGGCTTTCTGCCCCAGCTCCACCCAGTCGACATACTGTACGGAAGAGAGATACAGGCTCACGGCGTCGCCGTACGGAGAGGCGTCCAGCCGCACCGGGAGGATGCGCTTGCCCATCTGCACGGCCGCGCTGATCTCCCGGAGCGTCCACTCCGAGGCGTTGGCCGCCTCGGTGGACAGGAACAGGAAGACGTCGCATTCCTTGATGTTGCGGCTGATCCGCGCGGCGTAGGTGTCGCCGCCGGCAAGATGCTCCCGGTCGAGCCAGTAGGAGATCCCCTCCCGCTGGAAAGCGGTCAGGATGGCATCCACGCAGCTGCCCGGGACCACGCTGCCGTCGGCGGCGATGTAGTCCTTCTTGGCGTAGCTGATGAATACCCGGGCCATATCATCACAAAGATACACAACTCCTCCGGATAATCCGGCAGGCGGCGCCAAATAATTTTTATGTATTTTTTACGCAAAATGTTTGGAATTCTCATTCTGCCCGCATATCTTTGCGTAAAATTTACACATACGCTATGAAGATTAAAGATTCCCTCCCGCTCAAGATCCTCCTGATGGGTCTGATGACGCTCCTGCTGCTCATTCCGCTGATCATGGTCAGAAGCCAGATCGACGACCGCCAGCGCGCCGCCCGCGACAGCCAGTCCGACGTGGCCGACAGCTGGGGCCACGCCCAGCAGCTGGCCGGCCCGTTCCTGGAACTCACCTATTCCGTCGAGGTCCAGAACGGAAAAGAGAAGACCAGCAACCTGGAAACGGCCCGGATCTATCCCCGCACCCTCTTCTGCGACATCGACCTGTCCACCCAGACCCTCCACCGCTCCATCTATGACATCCTGGTCTACGGATCCCAGATCACGCTTACGGGCGATTTCGTCATCCCGGCCATCTACGGCGAGATGCTGTCGAACGGCAAAGGGATGGCGCTGACGGACCAGCAGGTCGTGCTCGGCCTGAGCGACCTGCGCGGCGTCGACGGCACCGTCTCGCTCCGCCTGGGAGAGCAGGACTACACGTTCCATTCCGGGAGCAAAAGAGGGCACCTGGAAGCGGCGCTGATCGAGCCGGTCCGCCTGGACGCCGCCCTGATGGACGGCCAGACGGCCATCCCCTTCCGGCTCACCTGCAGCCTGCGCGGCTCCTCTTCCCTGATGGTCAAGCCCTACGGCGAGACCACCGAAGTGCGGATGAAATCCAATTGCCCGGATCCTTCCTTCACCGGCGACTTCCTGCCTGCGGAGCGCGAGGTGACGGACGAAGGCTTCACGGCGCGCTGGTCCGTGTCCGAGATCAACCGCGGCGCGCCCGACGACACGTCCTTCGGCGTGAGCCTCCTGCAGGGCGTGACGCAGTACCAGCAGGCCGAGCGTTCGGCCAAATACGGCGTGCTTGTCATCGTGCTGATCTTTGCGGCGGGACTGGCCGTGGAGGTGGCCACGAAGAAGAAAATCAACCTGGTCCAGTATCTGGTTATCGGCCTCTCCCTGATCCTTTTCTATGCGCTCGTCCTGGCCTTCTCCGAGTTCGTCAGCTTCCCGCTGGCCTACGCCATCGCGGCAGCGATGACCGTCGCGGCCCTGCTCGGCTACTTCCGGGGCATCCTGCGCGACCGCGCGGCCTGGGTCCTGGCAGCTGCCGTCGCCCTGGCCTACCTGCTCAGCTACTTCCTGCTCCAGATGGAGACCTACGCATTCATCGCAGGCACGCTGGTCCTGTTCGTGCTGCTCACAGGCGTGATGTATCTCACGCGCAACCTGAACAAAGAGAGCGCCGCCGATCAGGCCTGACCGTCCTCCGGCTTCTTCCGGGAGCCGTCGAGGCCATAGCCGTAGCCGTAACCGTAGCCATAACCTACACCGGTGCCTGACCCGTAGCCCACGCCATAGCCATAACGATATTTCCTGGCGTTGCGGTTGAAGTCATTGAGCACGACACAGGGGTTGCAGACCGGATTGACCGGATTGTGCGCGGCGGCGTCGATCTCCCGGAGGAGCTTGAGCGAGGTGTAGTCGCAGCGCACCACGAACAGGGTGGCATCCACGCTCTTGTTGACGATGGACGAATCCGCCACGGGGAAATACGGCGTGCTGTCGATGATGACATAGTCGTAGCGGGAGCGCAGCTCCGACAGCAGCTCCACGTGCCGACCGCGGGTCAGCAGCTCGTCGGGATCCTGCGCCACGGGGCCCGCGGGGATCAGGTCCAGATGGCGGCTGATGCCGCTCGGCACGACGATCGCGTCCACATTTGCCTGGGAGCCAGACAGATAGCCGACCAGCGAGCCGGCCCTGTCGGGCTCGGCGATGTGGAAGACCTTGCAGAGGGTCGGCTTGCGCAGGTCCATCCCCACCAGCACCGTGCGCCGGCCGCCATAGGCCAGCGCCAGCGCCAGGTTGGCCGCCACGAAGGACTTGCCCTCGCCCACCACGGAGGAAGTGACCTGCAGCACGGACACGCCGTCCAGCGACTGGACCATCGTCCGCAGCATCCGGAACGACTCGCAGAGCGAATTCGTGCCGCCCCGCGGGATCAGGCGGCTCTCCGCCGCCCCCGCGCTCGGCAGCACGGCCAGCACGGGCGCCTTCAGGACGCCCTCGACGTCCTCGCGCGTCTCCACTTTATTCCGCGCATAGGCGCGCGCCCGCTCGACGCCCGGACACACGGCCAGGCCGAAAAGCAGGGCCAGCAGATACACCGAACGCTTGTTGGGCGAGACCGGCGCCTTGGAGCCGAAAGCCGGCTCGATCACGCGGAAGGAATCCTCCTCGCCGTACATCGTGATCATATTTTCCTCGCGCTTCTGCTGCAGCAGCTGGTAGAGCGGCTCGATGACCTCGAGCTTGCGCGAGAGCTGCTGGAGCTCGAGCTGCTGCTGCGGGATGGCGGCGATCTGGCTGCGGTTGCGGTTGAGCACCTTCTCCAGCTCCTGCTCGCGCAGCGTATACACCTTCACCAGGTTGGCCAGCGAGAGCTCGATGTTCTTGCGGCTGACTTCCAGCTCGGTGTTGACCGAGAGCACCTTGGGGTTGTTCTCCGAAGAGTTGGCCACCATCCGGTTGCGGTCCACGATCTTCTCGTTATAGTCCTTGATCGCCTCGATCAGGCTGGCGCCCGTGATGCCGAGGTTGGACGGGACCGCCCGGTAGAGACCCTGGGGCGTCTCCTCCATATAGGCCGCCACCATGTTGAGGATCTGCAGCTGGAGCCGGACGTCCGTCAGCTGGTCGCGGTAGGACATGTCGCTGACGATCGTCAGGTCGGTCTGCGAATCGCTGTTGACCAGCGCGCGGGCGGACTGATAGTCCTTGTAGCCGGCCTCGGCGGCGCGCAACTGGTCGGAGATCTCCTGCAGCCGCCCGTCGATGAACTCGATGATGCTCAGGTTGGTCTGGGCCTTGTACTTGCGCGTGTCCTGGTTGGACACGTCCACCAGCGTATTGAGGATGTCGGACGCGCGGGTCGGCGAAGAATCGGTGAACGAGGCGAGGACGACGTCCGTGCGGTTGGATTTGTTGCCCTGCACGGACACGGACAGGCGCTCCACGAAGCTGCGCGCCGTCTCGTAAGGCGCGCTCCAGGTGGCGGCGTAGCGGGCGCCCGCCACCATCTCGCGCGGCAGGTCCAGCTGCAGCGCCAGGCGCGAGCCCTCCAGGCGGAGCGTGTCGCCGTAGGCGAACTGCGTCCGCTCCAGCTGGCGTTTCTCGCCGTCCACCAGCAGCTTGTCCACGCGGAAGGAGCTGTCGGCAAGATGCCGGAATTCGAGCCGCACAGACACGGGCTGCAAGCCCTCCGGATAGGCCGGATCGCGGACGTAGGCCAGCGAGAAAGGGTTATTGCCATAATATTCCACCTTCTTGAAGGCGAAGATGCCGCGCGCCCCGGCGGACTTGCCCCGGCCCACCGGCACCTTGTACTGGTAGTAGCGCGTGTTGAGATGCAGCCGCTCCACCACCTGGCGCATCAGCGACGGGCTGCGCAGGATGAACACTTCGTTGTCCATCCGCTTGCTGCCCGTGGCTTCCGGGACGCCGGGCAGCGCCAGCTCGGCGTGGATGCTGTTCTCATTGCCGTTCAGCTTGATCCAGGTCGTCCGTTCGTAGACAGGGGTGCGGGTCTGCAGATAGCAGAACGCCGCGAACAGCGACGCCGCCACGGCGATGATGATCCACACGCGCAGGCGCCACACATAGTCAAGGAATTCCCGGATGAGTACGTTACCGTTGTTTTCCATTTTATTTGAGCAGGCTGATGATGGCGATGACGGTCGAAATGGACGAAAGGACGGCGCCCCAGACGCTCGGGCCGTTGTTTTTGGTCATCAGGCGGGTCGAGCTGGGCGGGACATAAATGATGTCGTTCTGTTGCAGATAGAAGTAAGGCGAATCCAGCAGCGAGCTCTCGCGGAGGTCCAGCGCGTAATGCTGCATCACGCCGTCCACCTCGCGCAGGAGGAGGATCCGGTCGCGCTTCGCGGCCACGGTCAGGTCGCCCGCCAGGCCCAGGGCCTGCAGGACGTTGATCCGCTCCGTCTTGTAGGTGTAGGTGCCCGGCGAATTGACCTCGCCCAGGACCGTGATCTTGTAGTTCTTGAAACTGACGTACACGATGGGATTCTTGACGTCCTTGCCGATCTCCTCCGTGAGGTAGTCGATCAGCTCCAGGCGCGTCATCCCTTCGACGTGGATGCGCCCGAGCACGGGAAAGTTGATGTCGCCGTTGGTGTCCACCACGAAAGACATCATCGGCGTCTCGGGCTCGTTGTGCGTCGTGAAGCCGGACGTGATGTCGGCCAGGGTCATATTGTAGGGATCCGTCACGCTCTTGTCCGGACCGCTGACGATAATCTTGAGTTCATCGTCACGTTTGATGACCAGTTCATAGTGTTTGGCAAGTTGTCCCAGCGACACCTCGTCGATGTCCTGGAAATACAACAGATCCCGGGATGTCGCGCATCCGGTCAATACCAGCAAAAAGCTGATCAAGGCAAGTTGGCAAACCTTTTTCATCACTTTTTCCGTCTGTTTAGTGTCATTCCCCCTCATTTTTGATAAATCCGAAATAAATAACGAAACGGAACACATCCCGCCGCATTTGATTTCAGACCTCTAGAGGAAGGATAGCAAATTTAACAGAACGTAATAAAAAGGCTGTATCCGGTGCGCACGTTTTTGTATTCAGCGCGCAGAAAACTGCTTGAAATAGAATGATTTCCACGTTATTTTTTATATATTCGCAAAAGTATGCGAAACCTGACCTGCTGTTTTCTCCTTCTCGCCATGGTGCTTTCCGGCTGTGAAAAGCGCGCGGCAGACCGGATATCCGGACTGCCCGACGCGCCGGTTTCCGAAAGCACGGTCAACCTGAGCGAAGTCCTGATCCTGGAGAAGCATCTGCGCGACACGCTCACGGCCGGCCACACGCAGGCAGCCCTCAGGATCAGCACGATGATCTGCGAGGCGCTCGATTCCGCCCGGGTCAGCGGACGGGCCGCGGTCCCCGCCGCACCGCTCCTCGCTTTCGAGCCCGAATACGAATATCCGCTCCAGTCGGGGGCGTCCGGCCAGAGCTCCAGGACCTGGAGCATCCTGTTCGCCCTGTTCCTGCTGCTCGCCTTCCTGCTCATCAAGAAACGGACGTCCGACGGCAGCCCCGCCGGGACGGGACCGGACGCCGACCCGGCCGCCCCGCTCCAGGGGCTCCCGGAAGACCATCTGACCGCGCGCCAGCGGCTTTTCGCCCGCATCAGCGAACTGATGCGCGAGCAGACCCCCTATACCGACAGCGCGCTCAAGCGCGAAGATCTCGCCCGGATGCTCGGCACCAACTACAACAACGTGGCCGACGCCATCCGCGAGTGCACCGACGGCCAGACGCTGAGCGAATACCTCGACAGCCTCCGCCTCGGACACGCCGCCCGGCTGCTCGCCAATCTGGACGAGCCGGTCGGGCTGATCTCCGAGATGAGCGGGTTCCAGAGCCGCGCGCACTTCTACACGCTCTTCCGGGACAAATACCAGATGACGCCCAAAGAATACAGGGAAGCCGCCCGGCGCGACGACACTGTTTGATTTTCGCGAATTAATCTCTACCTTTGCAGCCACGATAATCATCTCTTCAGGGCAGGGTGCAATTCCCTACTGGCGGTAAAGTCCGCGACTCCCCGCAAGGGGACTGAATCGGTGCAACTCCGATACCAACGGTACAGTCCGGATGGAAGACGGGATAGATATGGATAAATTTGTCTGCAACTGGTCGGACACCGACCGGCAATACATGCAAGAGGCGATCGCCCTTGC
>LUZH01000108.1:11535-12127 GCA_001602885.1 Bacteroidales bacterium Bact_16
CGCGGTTACCACCACAAATACGGCGACCTCCACGCGGAGCGTGACGCCCTCGCCGCCTGCACGGAAGATCCTGCAGGCGCGACAGCCTACGTCACGCTGGAGCCCTGCTGCCACCACGGCAAGCAGCCGCCCTGCACGGACGCCCTCCTGGCGGCCGGCATCGCACGGGTTGTTGTGGGCCTGACCGACCCCAACCCGCTGGTCTGCGGCAAGGGCATCGCCATCCTGCGCGACCACGGCGTGAAGGTCGAGGCCGGCCTGCTGGCGGACGAGATCCGCGAGCAGAACCGCATCTTCCTGAAATACATCACCGAGAAGCGCCCCTGGGTGGCGCTCAAGGTCGCGATGACCCTCGACGGAAAAATCGCCACCGCCTCCGGCGACGCCCGCTGGGTGACGTCGGAGGAGGCGCGCGGGTTCGTCCACCAGCTGCGCAGCCAGCTCACCGGCATCTGCGTCGGCGCCGGCACCGTGCGCGCCGACGACCCGATGCTGGACTGCCGCCTCGAAGGGGGCAAAAACCCCGTCCGCATCCTCCCCGACAGCCGCGCCAGCCTCTCGCCGGACAGCCGCATCGCGCAGAGCGCGGGCC
>LUZH01000109.1 GCA_001602885.1 Bacteroidales bacterium Bact_16
CGCGGCGTCGTGTCTCCGCTGCTCTCCGTGATGGGCGGCGTGATGATGACCTTCGGCCTGGCCGGATTCTCGCAGATGTACGTGGACAGCACGGTGCTGATGATTCCGGTCATCCTGGCGTTCGCCGTGTCCGTCGCTTACAACATCCACTTCTGCTCCTATTTCGGCAGGCGCCTCCGGATGCACGGCCAGCGGAAGCAGGCCGTCATCGAGACGGTCAGCGAGATCGGCTGGTCGGTCGTGTTCTGCGGCCTGACGACCGTGGTGTCGCTGATGTCCTTCATGATCATCCCGATCCGTCCGATGAAGTGCGTGGGCGCCATGAGCTCCCTGACCATCTTCTTCGTGCTCTTTACCACGCTGCTGGTCACGCCGGTCCTGCTGTCCCTCGGTAAGGACAGGCAACCCAAGCCGGGCGTGGACGGCGAGGGCGGCACGCGCCTGAGCCGCTTCGTGGAGAAGATCAACGACTTCACCTTCAAGTACTCCAAGCCCGTCGTGATCACCTTCGTCGCCGTGTGCGTGGCTCTGTTCGTGGGCCTGTGGAAGATCGAGCCGGCGTTCGACATCGAGCGGACCATGGGCGCGGGCGTCCCGTATGTGAAGGACGTGATGGAAGTGGGCCGCAGCGAGCTGGGCGCCCTGTATTCCTATGACCTGGTGATGGAGTTCGAGAACGCGGACGAGGCCAAGCAGCCGGAGAACCTCCGGAAGCTCGAGCAGCTGGACGAACTGATCGCCGGCTATCCGCTGACCAAGCGGACCAATTCGATCCTGGACATCCTCAAGGACCTGAACCAGACGCTCAACGGCGGCGATCCCGCGTATTTCCGCATCCCGGACAGCGAGGAGGAAGTGGCCCAGATGCTGGTGCTCTATGAGAACGCCGGCGGTTCCGAGACGGAATACTGGATGGACTACGACTACAAGCGCCTGCGCATGATGGTGGAGATTTCCGACTTCAATTCCGGCGAAGTCGAGCGCGAGCTCGCCGACATCGACCGGAAGACCGCGGAGCTCTTCCCGGGCGTCAAGGTGACGGCCGTCGGCAACATCCCGCAGTACACGGCGATGATGCAGTACCTGGTCCGCGGCCAGATGCAGTCCTTCCTGATCTCCGTGCTCATCATCGCGCTCATCCTGATGGTGGCCTTCCAGAGCGTGCGCGTCGGCCTGATCGCCCTGATCCCGAACCTGATGCCCGCCATCTTCGTGGGCGGCTACATGGGCTGGGCCGGCATTCCGCTGGACATGATGACCGCCACGCTGATCCCGATGATGCTGGGTATGGCCGTCGACGACACCATCCACTTCATCAACCACTCCAAGCTGGAATTCGACCGGGAGAAGAACTACTCCGTCGCCATCCGCCGGACCTTCCGCGTGGTGGGCGTGGCCATCGTCACGACCTCCATCATCACTTCCGTCGTGTTCGCGTGCTTCGCCACCTCGGCCTGCACCATGTGCATCAACTTCGGCGTGCTCGCGGTCATCGGCATCCTCTCGGCCCTGCTGGCCGACCTCTTCATCACCCCGCTGCTGGTTAAGAAATTCAAAGTGTATGGTAATGAACAATAAAGACTTAGTACGATGAAAAAGATTCTCATGATCGCGGCGCTGCTCTGCGCAGCCGCACAAATGGACGCCCAGACGGGGCGTGACATCATCCAGCGCGTCAAGGACCGTCCCGACGGCAACACCCGCTATGCCGAGATGCAGCTGACCCTGGTCAAGAAGAATGGAGACAAGCGCGAGCGCAAGATGGTCTCCTGGGCCATGGACGAGGGCAAGGACACCAAGAAGATCATGTTCTTCACCTATCCGGGCGACGTCAAGGGGACCGGTTTCCTTACCTGGGACTACGACCAGGCCGGCAAGGAAGACGACAAATGGCTCTACCTGCCGGCGATGAAGAAGACGCGCCGCATCAGCGGTTCTTCTTCCAAGACCGACTATTTCATGGGAACGGACTTCACCTATGACGACATGGGTGGCCGCAGCGTGGACGAAGACAAGCACACGCTGCTGCGCGAAGAGACGCGCGACGGGCACAAATGCTGGGTCGTGGAGTCTGTCCCGAACGACCCGCACGAGGTCTACAGCCGCAAGGTGACCTGGATCCGCCAGGACAGCGACACCGGCGTCTATTGCGAGTTCTACGACAAGCTTGGCAAACTTCATCGCGTGATGACCGTGACCGACCTGCAGAAGGTCGAAGGCTTCTGGACCGTGATGAAGATGGAGATGAAGAACGTCCAGAGCGGCCACAGCACGCAGATCACCGTGTCGGAGCCCAAGTACGACATCAAGGTGGACAAGAGCCTGTTCACGGTGGCCAAACTGGAGAAGGGACTATGAGAAACTTGCTGAAAACCGTTTTGCTGGGATCGATGGCCGCGCTGCTGCC
>LUZH01000110.1 GCA_001602885.1 Bacteroidales bacterium Bact_16
CTCGCGCTGACCCTCAAGGACGAGGGCAACGTCCTGCTGCTCGACGAGCCGACCAACGACGTGGACGTCAACACCATCCGCGCCCTGGAGGAAGGCCTCGACGGCTTCGCGGGCTGCGCCGTGGTGGTCAGCCACGACCGCTGGTTCCTGGACCGCATCGCCACACACATCCTGGCGTTCGAAGGCGACGGCCAGGTCTATTTCTTCGAAGGAAGCTACTCCGAATACGAGGAGAACCGCAAGGCCCGCCTCGGCGAGACCGAACCCAAGCGTTTCAAGTACAAGAAGCTGATGGAATAAGATGAAAAAAGGATACGCAGAAGACATAAAAAAACTGCAGGCCTGTATCAAGCGCCTGCAGGAGATCAAGGATGTCCTCTATGCCGTGGAGGAAGTCGCGCTCGAAGTGGAGCGCGGCGTGAGCGAGATCGACGCCCGCATCCCCTTGCGGGAGACGCTGGACGAGATCAGCGACGGCGAGCAGCGCGCCCAGGCCGAACACGCCCTGGACCTGCTCGAGGAGACTTTTGCGCTCATCGACGAGATCCTCGGGCCGCCCGAGGACGAGGTCACCGGCGAGCCTGTCGGCACGCCGATGGACCCCGTCGCCCGCGGCTCCCGCTCCAGCGAGATCAAGCTGGAGGATTTCCTCCGGAATTACAAACCCGGGAGCAAAGGCAAGGTCAGCTGAGCCGTGCGAAGTTGAACTTCACGTGTCCCGTGACCTTGTTCTCGTCCTGGTACTGCGTGAATTCCACCTTGTAGCACTTCTCCCCGTCCGCGGTCCGGAAGATGTAGACCGGCGCCTTCAGGTACACGGGAGGCATCACTTTGGAACCGTCCTCGTTGGTCATGAAAGTGATGACGGTCGCGGAGGACTGGACGACGGAGGTGACACCGGACATACCCCTGGAGGTGACGACCTCGTCAGCCTCGAAGACAACGCCCTGCGGCACGCCCGTCAGGGCGTTGAACGTTTCGGAAGACGTATACACGCCGCCTTTGGCGCCGACGGACGTCGCCTTCCCGCTGTTCGTACGGATGTTGTAGCGGCAGACGGCGAAGTCCCAGTCAGTACGCGCCGCCCAGGCGGCATTGTCCGCTTCGTTCTCTTCGCCCGTCCCGACGGCTTCGCCGGCGGACAGCGAGAAATAGGTCCACGTGGTCTTGGAGGTCGCGTCGATGTAGGCCTCCTGGGCCTCACGGGAGAACGGCTGTTCGTTCTTGTTGCAGGCGGCGAAGGCCAGCACGGCGGCCGCAATCAGTAAAATGCTCTTTTTCATATTGTTGTATATTATTTTAAATAAAATCTGAGTCCGGCGAGATACTGCCGTCCGGGGTTGATGAACGACGCTTCGCGGAAGTTGAACAGGTTGTCGCACTTGAGCGTCAGCTCCAGGCGGCTCCCGCCCAGGTAAAACTGTTTCGTAAAGGTGATCTTCCAGATGTTGTAGGGCTTCGACTGTGTGGTTTCGCCCTCGCTCTGATAGAGGCGCGGCGAGGTGAAACGCCCGGCGAGCTGCAGCGAGAAGGGCGCTTTCCAGAGCCGCCCGTTCCAGGTTGCGGAGGCCGTACCGCTATGCTTGACGTTGCTCGACAGCTGCAGCCCCGTGGCGTTGTCGCGCGCGTCGCAGAAGCTGTAGCTGCCCTTCAGGAAAAGGTGCTTCCAGACAATCAGGGACACGTTCACGTCCACGCCGGAGATGGTGGCGCTGCTCACGTTCTTGTAGTATTTCTCGAGTCCGCCCAGGTTATTGACCACTTCGTACTGCGTGATCTTGTTGCTGATGTCGTTGCGGTAGCCCGACAGGGAGAGATACAGCACGGAGCCGCTGTATTCGGCGGACACGGAATTGTACAGTCCCCGCTCGGCCTGCAGGTCCGGGTTGCCATAGACCCAGAACATGCCCTGGTGGTCGAAGTCGTAGTAGAGTTCCTTGATGCTGGGCGCGCGGAAAGCCGTTCCCGAGCCGCCCCGGAAGGTGAATTTCTTCCAGCGGTACATCAGCGACAGCTTCGGCGTGAGCACGTTCCCGAACTGGAAATTATACGTATAACGCGCGCCGGCGACGATGTCCAGGCGCGGCAGCGGCGTGTATTGCGCCTGCGCGAAAACATTCAGGTCGTCCAGGGATTTGCTGGTCGGGACCGCGCCGAGCGTCTTCGTGGCGTAGTTTTCCTCGTGGTTCTGCTCCAGGCCGGCCACGATCTCCCATTTCTCACCCGGCCGGAAGGTGTTCAGGATCCGGGACGAGATGTACGAGGCCGTGTTGGCCAGGCGGGATTGCGTCAGGCTCTCATAGAAGTCCGTGTCGAAATATTTGTCGAAATTGACGCTGGCGCGCAGCGAATAGCGGTTGTCCGCCGTCGAGAAGCCGCCGTTGACGCCCAGCGACAGCGTGTGCGTCAGCGGATGCGTGGTGTTCAGGCTGCCGGCCGGGTTGAAAGACTCGTGCCGGAAATACCGGCCGGTCAGGTTGACGTCGGCGCGTTCCGCCCATTTGCGCCCGACCTTGAGGTTGCCGCCCCAGTCGGCATAGCGGGACGCATAGGCGCCGCTCCCCTTCCCGCCGAAACCGTCGGAGGAATTGCGGTACAGGCTCGCCTGTGAGTTCCAGCCGTTCATGCTGGACTCCGCGAAGACGCCGGCCTTGAGCGTGTTGTGGCTCTGGTAGGAAACGTTGGCACCGGCGTTGAAGCGGTCTTCGGGCTCGCGGGTGATGATGTTGACCACCGCGCCGACGGCGTTGGAGCCGTAGAGCGCGGAAGCCGCGCCGTTGATGATCTCGACGCGCTTGATGCTGTTGACGTCGATCTGGTCCAGGTTGACGTTGCCGCCGGCCCCTTCGGAGACGAGGCGCTCACCATCCACGAGAAAGAGGATATAACGGCTGTTCAGGCCCTTGATCCGCAGGTTGTTGCCCATTCCGTTGGGCTCGGACACGATGCCCGGAATGTTGTCCTCGAGGGCTTCCAGGAAGGACACGGCGCCGGATTTCTCCACCTCGCGGCGGCTCACGACCGTGGTCTGGACAGGCGCCTCGGATAGGCGTTTCTCCGTCCGGGTGCCCGTCACGACCAGGGCGTCCAGCCGCAGCGTGCTGTCAGCCCAGTGCTCCTGCGCCCCGGCGGCGGCCGACATGCAGACCGCCGCGAGGCAGACTGCTACGCTCTTCCCGACACCCATTCCGCTACAGTTTGCTCGATCCAGTCCATGACGGAGTCGACCGATTGGGGCAGGATTCCTTCTTCACCATACACGATACCTTCCATG
>LUZH01000111.1 GCA_001602885.1 Bacteroidales bacterium Bact_16
ACATCGGCGAGGAGCTGACCCCGGAGATCGTGGACCGGCTGATCGCCGACAACTACGGCGTCAACTGCTTCCTGCTGCTGGGGGAGGGCAAGGACCTGCAGGCCCTGCTGGGCATTGCGGAGCATCTGCGCAAGGCGCATCCGGAGCTGGAGCGGGCGGTCTATTCCGGCCGCGTCCAGGTGGAGCCCGAGGTCTACGAGGCCTTCGACTACGTCAAGGTAGGGCCGTACATTGCGGCCAAGGGACCGCTCAACAGCCCCACGACCAACCAGCGCCTCTACCACCATGGCGAGGACATCACCGCGCGGTTCTGGCACAAAGGTCTTGAAGAAAAAAAATAGCTGCGCCCGGATGTCATCCTGAGCGCAGCGAAGGATCTAGCGAATGATGAGCACCGCTCCGTCGTCCTTCGGGATGCGGAGCGGCTTTTTCGTGGCCGCGCCGGCCGTCAGGCCGTCCTTGCCGGTGCTCAGCACCGCGGCGGTGCCGCCCAGGCGCGCCTCGATGGCGCGGACGTCCAGCGTCAGCGGCTCGTCGGAGGCGTTGATGGCGGCGACGTACCAGGTGAGGCCGTGGCGGCGCGCCAGCACGATGTTGCGGCCCGGATAGCCGTCAATCAGGCGCGTCTCGTCCCAGGTGGTCGGCACTTCGCGCAGGAAGTCCAGCGCGGCCGCGGGCGCGTCCGTCAGGTTGTTGGGCGTGAGCGCGAAATTCTGGATCGGATTCTGGTAGAGCACGGCGACGGCCAGCTCGGCCGCGTCCGTGGTCCGGCGCTGCGTGCCGAACACGCGGCCGCCCGGGCCCGGGGCGCCGTTGGCGCGGCTGAGCCGTTTGTTGAGGAACACGCCGCCGAATTCCATGCAGCCGACCGTGTTGCGCAGGAACGGGTGCAGGGCGGCGTATTTCGACTCCAGGTCGCAGTGGTTCTGGCCGAAGATCATATTCTCGGACGCGAGGACGGCCTCGCTGCCCACGTAGTTGGGATACATCCGCTCCCAGCCGCGCGGCAGGGTGGCGCCGTGGAAGATGCACATCAGGCCGTGGTCGTCGGCGTCGCTCAGGATGGCCTCGTAGAGGCGCATCGTCTCCTGTTTGTCGCCGCCGAAGAAGTCCACCTTGATGCCCTTGACGCCGATGCTCTCCATCCAGCGCATCTCGGCCTTGCGGGCCAGCGGGTCGCACATCACGTTGACGGGGCTCTGGACGATGTCGTTCCACCAGCCGCTCGAAGAATACCACAGGAACACGTCCACGCCCACGCTGCGGGCGTAGGCGACGAGCTCCGCCATCCCTTCATGGCCGAATTCCTGGTCCCAGCCGGCGTCGATGAGGATGTAGGGCCAGCCCATCGCGGCCGCCAGGTCGATGTAGGCCACCTGGTCGGCGTGGTTCATGCTGGCGTCCTGCCAGATGATCCAGCTCCAGCTGCTCTTGCCGTAGCGGTAGGCGCGCGTGGTGGTGTAGCGCGGCTCCACGACGTCGAAGGCGATGGTCGTCTCCACGATAGGGGCGAGGTCCGCGCCCACGGTGAGCGTGCGCCAGGGCGTGGCGCCGGGCAGCGCGAAGGCGGGCTCCACGGTGCCGTTGCCGTTGTTCTCTTCCGGCATCGGGAAGGCTAAGGTGTAGCCCGTGGCCGGGTCGTAGTCCGACAGGTGCGAGGCGCAGTAGCGGCTGTCCACGCCCGTCTCGCTGACGAGCACCCAGCCGTCGCCGCCCACGCGGAAGAGGCAGGGGAAGGTGTAGCCGTGGCCGAATTGCGAGCGCCGGTCGAGCGGTGCGTCGAAGGAGTAGAATTCCTCATAACTGGGCTTGCTGCGCTTCCAGCCGGTCATGGCGTCGCTCTGCGGCGTCAGGAAGCCCGTCGTGCCCTCCGGAAAGTTGAACCCGCTCGCCTCGGCCAGCACGCGCACGCTGCCGGTCTCGCCCTCGCGGGGCAGGAGGTAGCGGAAGGCGGCGTCGTGGTCGGTCAGGTGCCATTCGATGTCGATCTTGCGCCCATCGGGGTTGGTGCAGTGCAGCACGGCGCGCAGGGCGGCGTGGTCGACGTGCGAAGTCTTGATGCGGTCGAGGACATAGGTGTCGCGGACCGCTTCGGAGTCCACGGACACGACGTCCAGCAGCGTGTAGTCGGCTTCGTTGGTCTGCAGGCCGAGCCGGGACGGCGCCACGAGGGTCTTGCCGTCGTAGGCGACGCTGTAGCTGAGCCGGCCGCCGTCGTCTCCGAAGGAGACCTGAAGGCGGGCGTCGGGCCCCGACAAGATGGGGAGCCCGACGGCGAGGAGGGTGAAAAGATTCATGGTATACGGTTAATCTTTAAGGTTTTTGACGAAGCTGGAAGGGGAGATGTTGAACTGCTTCTGGAAGCTCGTCGCGAAATAGGACGGCGAGGAGAAGCCCACCATGTAGGCCACCTCGTTGATGCGGTATTTCTGCGAGGAAAGCATCTCCGCGGCCTGCTTGAGGCGGCACAGGCGGATGTACTCGTTGATGTTGAGGCCGGTGTTGGCCTTGACCTTGCGGTACAGCGTGGACTTGCTCGTGCCGATGAGGTTGGTGAGCGTCTCGATGCTGAGGTCCTGCTCGGCCATGTGCTTCATCACGATGCCATGGAGCTTCTCCATGAACTCCTCGTCCATCTTGCTGGTATTGACGCTGTTGAAGTGCGTCAGCGGGGAGTCCGTGAACTGCTTGTAGGCGATGTCGCGGTTCTTGAACAGGCTGGCGATGTTGGCGCGCAGCAGCTCGATCGGGAACGGCTTCTCGATGTAGCCGTCCGCGCCGACCTGGAGGGTCTGCAGGCGCGTCTCCATGCCCACGGCGGCCGTCAGCAGGATCACGGGCAGGTGGCTGAACTCCATGTTGGTCTTGATGTAGTTGCAGAGCTGGCAGCCGTCCATCAGCGGCATCATGATGTCGCTGACCACGAGGTCGATCTTCTCGGTCTGGAGCCGCTCCACGGCGTCCTGGCCGTTCGGAGCGGTGACGATGTTGTATTCGTCGGAGAGCTCGCGGGCCAGGTAGCCGCGCATCTCGGCGGAGTCCTCGACGACGAGCAGCGTGTGGCGGCTGCTGTCGTGGTCGGCGCCCTGGCTCTCCTCGGCGGAGAAGGATTCTTCCTCGGGCTCCATGTGGATC
>LUZH01000112.1 GCA_001602885.1 Bacteroidales bacterium Bact_16
AACAAGGCCGTGATCATGAGCGGCAGCGGCCTGGCCGATCCGGCCAAGCCCGCCGCGCCGCTGTTCCCCGGCGGCCCGGTGCTGCCCGCGCAGAAGATGACGACGCTCGCCGAGGCGGAGGCCTCCACGCAGGCCGTGGCCGACTGGGCCAACCTGACGGACGCCAAGGCGCTGCGCGCCGCGTCCACGGAGACCATTTTCGCCCTCGGCGGCATCTATACGGCCGTGACCGGCAAGCGCAGCGTGCTGTCGGCCTCGCCCATTTCCCCGTATATCGACGGCTACGTGCTGACCGAGTCGTTCGACGACGCCTGCATCGACGGGACGCTCGCCGACGTGCCGTACCTGATCGGCTACACGCTCAACGACGCCGGCAACATGGGCGGCCAGATCCGCGACTTCTGCCTCAACCGCGAGCAGAAGGGCGGCAAGGCCTACGCCTACCAGTTCGCGCGCCCGCTGCCGACCGACGGCCGCCCGGGCGTGCTGCAGGGCGCCTTCCACTCGTCCGACCTCTGGTACGTCTTCAAGTCGCTGGAGCACTGCTGGCGGCCGTGGACGGAGGGCGACTGGGACCTGTCCGAGAAGATGCTGACGGCCTGGTCCAACTTCGCCAAGTACGCCGACCCGAACGGGCCCGGCCAGGATCTCGGCGCCGTCTGGACCCCTTACACCGCCGCCACGCCGGAGTTCATGGTCTTCAAGCTGGACAGCAACGACGCCGAGGCCTCGGCGATGGGCGAGCCGCTCATGGCGCCGCGCCCCGCCTTCGGCCCCCGGCCCTAGACACACCTTTGCATTCTTGATACGCGCCCGGACGGGGTCTTGTTGCCTTTCCTGCCCGGGCGTACTTTTTCAGGGTTAAACTAAAAATTTAGTTAAAAATTCTGTGATTTCGTTTTGAAACTAAAAATTTAGTTATATATTTGCATCGGAAGGTTGAGGTGGCGGCGGGGGATCCGAAGGGATGGAGGGAATGATTTTTGAAGTAGAACTTATTGATTATTAACTTATAAGATATGGTTATAAAGAACGCGGACATGCCGCAGCAGGAGCTGACGAAGGCCGAACTGGAGATGATGCAGGTGATCTGGGACAAGGAGAAAGTCCTGGTCCACGACATCCTGGACGTGCTCCCGGAGCCGAAGCCCGCATACAACACGGTGTCTACGATCGTGCGCATCCTGGAGCAGAAGGGGTTCGTGGGGCACAAGGCGTATGGCCGCACCTATGAGTATTTCCCGCTGGTCTCCAAGGAGGACTACACGCAGCGGTATATGACCACGGTGCTGGACAACTTCTTCGACGGCTCGCTGAGCCGCCTGGTAAGCTTCTTCTCCCGGCAGGAGTCCATCTCCGCCAGTGAACAGGACGAGATCATCAAAATGCTCAAGAACAGGTAGCGTCATGAAACCCGCAGGCATCTATATTCTGGAGGTCATCGTCTGCAGCGGCCTGCTGCTGGCGTTCTACCAGTTCCTCCTGGCACGGAAGATTCCGTACCGGGCATGCAGGCGTTTCCTGCTGGGTTCGGCCCTGGCCGCGGTGGTCATTCCGCTGCTGCGGCTGCCCATCCTGCCGGCGCAGACGGTGTATCTGCAGATTCCGGTGGCGGGCGCCGGGGCGGCGGGAGCGGAGGCCGCGGGCTTCAGCCCTGCGGCTGCAGCACCCGCGCCGGCAGGCGCCGCGGCAGCATTCCCCTGGCAGGGGGTCCTGCTCGCCGCATATGCCGCCGTCGTCCTGCTCCTGCTGGCCCTCCTGGTCCGCAGCCTGCTTCGGATCGAGCATCTAAGAAAAACTTCCCGGCTCACTCCGCTGCCGGAATACACCCTTGCTGAGCACGCACGTATCCGTTCGCCGTTCTCCTTCTGGCGGACTGTCTTCCTCCGCCTGGAGGAGCGGCCGGACGGCACGCAGCGCGCGATGATCGTCGCGCACGAAGCTGCGCACATCCGCCACCGCCATTCGCGCGACAAAGTCGCGCTCGGCCTGCTGAAGGCGCTGTTCTGGTTCAATCCCTTCTTTTGGATGATGGAGCGGCTGCTCTCGGAGGTCCAGGAGTACGAGGCCGACGAGGACGTGCTGCGCGCGGGTTACAACATTGATAGCTATAGACTTGCTATATTCAAACAACTCTTTGGTTATTATCCGGATTTAACCTCTGGGCTTAGTCA
>LUZH01000113.1 GCA_001602885.1 Bacteroidales bacterium Bact_16
GTGGACTGCATCAAGAAGGGCGCCTTCGACTTCGTGCAGAAGCCGCTGGACCTCAACCGCGTGCTCATCACGATCAAGAACGCCACGGACAAGGTCAGCCTGACCACGCAGAACAAGGCCCTCAAGAAGAAGGTCTACGGCGCCGACATGATCGGCGAGTCCGAGCCGATGCAGCATATCCGCGAGATGATCTCCAAGGTGGCGCCCACCGACGCTCGCGTGCTGGTGATCGGGCCCAACGGCTCCGGCAAGGAGCTGGTGGCCCGCAATCTCCACCAGCTGAGCAACCGCAGTGCGATGCCGTTCGTGGAGGTGAACTGCGCGGCCATCCCGAGCGAGCTCATCGAGAGCGAGCTGTTCGGCCACGAGAAGGGCTCCTTCACGTCTGCTATCAAGCAGCACAAGGGCAAGTTCGAGCAGGCCGACGGCGGCACGCTCTTCCTTGACGAGATCGGCGACATGAGCCTCGCCGCGCAGGCCAAGGTGCTGCGCGTGCTGCAGGAGAAGAAGCTCTCCCGCGTGGGCTCCGACAAGGACATCGAGGTGGACGTCCGCGTGATCGCGGCGACCAACAAGGACCTGCAGGCCGAGATCGAGAAGGGCAATTTCCGCGAGGACCTCTATCACCGCCTGAGCGTGATCGTCTTCCGGGTGCCGTCGCTGGACGAGCGCCGCGACGACATCCCGCTGCTGGTCAAGCACTTCCTGGCGAAATACACCGAGGGCGGCAAGACCCGCAGCTTCTCGCCCGAGGCCGTGGAGCTGCTGAAGCAGAAGCACTGGCCCGGCAACATCCGCGAGCTGGACAACGTGGTGGACCGCCTGCTGATCCTCGGCGGCGAACCCGTCTCCGCCGACGACGTCAAGACCTACGTCAATCTCTGACGACGGTGGCGCCGCGGCGGGAGAAGCGGCGGGCCTCGGCGTCGGTGAAGCGGCCGTCGGCGGGGCCTTTGTAGCGGCTCCGCTCGTAGTAGAAGAGCTCGTGGGTGTCGGCCGAGATGAGCATCTTGTAGCAGAAGGTGTTGAAGCTGACTTGCACAGGCGCGATGGTGATGCCGAGCAGGGCGTCCGCTTTCTCTTCCAGATAGGCTTCGTCGGCCGCATCGGGATCCAGATAGACCGTCTTTCCTTTCAGCCGGAGGCCGTTGCTGGCCTCGAGGCCGCCGTAGGCCACTTTGTCGGAGAGGATCGCCTGCTCGACGAAGTGCTGGATGATGTCCAGGAAGGCGCCCATGAAGACGAGCTCGCGGCCGGTGGGGTCGTCCACGCTTGCCATCGGCATGCGGACGACCTCGAAGGCCTGCTTGAGCTGGTCTTTCTCGCCTTCTTTGCCGCCCTTGGAGAGGGTCAGGTAGGCGATGCCTTCCTCCTGGAGGAGGGTGAGGAAATAGTAGTCTGAGGAGTGGATGAGCCGGGCGTATTCTTCCTGGGTGCAGAACTCGAAGGGAGAAATCCGCCAGTGGACGGCGATCTCCTCGCGCAGGGTCAGCTCCAGGAAGGAATGGCCTTCCAGGACGACCTTGGTGGTCTTGGTGGGGAAGTCCGCCAGCCGCATCTTGCGCGTGTAGAACTTGCCCTGGCCGGAAGCCGGCAGGGAAGAAACCAGGATGAGGATTGCGACAAAAAGATGGACCAAACGGCTTTTCATTGAAGCAAAGTTACGCAAAAATCATTACATTTGTAAACTATGTCAGACTACGTCGTATCAGCTCGCAAGTACCGTCCCGACTCTTTCGAGTCGCTGATCGGACAGGACAACATCGCGCGGACCCTCAAGAATTCGATCCAGCGCGGGCAGCTCGCGCACGCTTATCTCTTCTGCGGCCCGCGGGGCGTGGGCAAGACGAGCGCCGCGCGTATCTTCGCCAAGACCATCAACTGCGCCAACCCCGGGCCTGACCTCGAGCCCTGCGGCGAGTGCGACTCCTGCCGCTCGTTCGCGGAGGGCCGGTCGTACTGCATCCACGAACTGGATGCGGCGTCCAACAACGGCGTGGACGACATCAAGAACCTGATGGACCAGGTGCAGATTCCGCCGCAGGTGGGCCGCTACTCGGTCTATATCATCGACGAGGTGCACATGCTCTCCGCGTCGGCCTTCAACGCCTTCCTCAAGACGCTCGAGGAGCCGCCGGCACACGCAATCTTCATCCTCGCCACCACGGAGAAGCACAAGATCCTCCCGACCATCCTGAGCCGCTGCCAGACCTACGATTTCAACCGCATCGGCGTGCCGGACATCGTCCGCAACCTCAAGGACATCGCGGGCAAGGAAGGCATCACGGCCGACGACAAGGCGCTGCACGTCATCGCGCAGAAGGCCGACGGCGCCATGCGCGACGCCCTCACGCTCTTCGACCAGTCGGTCGCGTTCTGCGGCACGGACCTCCGCTACGAGGATGTGATCCGCAACCTCGGCGTGCTGGATTATGAATATGGTTTCAAGCTGGTGGACGCATCGCTCGCCGGCGACTACGCCTCGGCGCTGCTCCTGTTCAACGACGTCCTCGCGAAGGGCTTCAATGCGCAGCATTTCGTGGCGGCGGTGAGTTCGCACCTGCGCGACCTGCTCGTCAGCCGCACGGGCGGCCTGGAGGCCCTGCTGGACCTGCCGGATTCGCTGCGGGCGAAGTACCGGGAGCAGGGAGAGCGCTGCAGCGTCAAGTGGCTGTACGACGCCCTCGGCGTCACGACAGCCTGCGAGGCCGGCTACCGCCTCGCCACCAACCCCCGTCTGCATATCGAATTCGCCCTGATGAAGCTGGCGTTCCTGCAGAACCAGCCTGCAGCTCAGCAGGCTCCTGAGACATCTGGCGTTGCCGGAATTCGTGCGCGGGCGCACGCGAGCGATAGCGCTCTGCGTGCCATCCCCCTTGAGGGGGTGCAGGGGGTGAAAGCAGATTCGTCTGCGAAGCAGACGGGTGGCCACGGTTTCCAGGAGCAGCACTCCGCTGCCGCCCCGAAAAAAACCGCAGCAGATACAGAAAAGATAGAAATCCCCGTTGAGCAGCCGGCCACGGCGGGCAACAGCTCCGTCAGCCAGCCGGCCCCGGAGAGCAAGCCGACCCCGGAGAGCAAGCCTGCACCGGAAGAGAAGCCGGCGACGGAGGAGAAGAAGCCGCGGCGGGCGAAGAAGTCCGCGGCGTCGCTGTCGCTGAGCGCCTTGATGAGCGAGGACGAACCGGAGGTGATGCCCGCGTCGGAGGAAGTCTCCGAAGGGGAGAAGGCCCTGCCGGGCGACGAAGAACTGGCTGCGAAGTGGACGGACCTGGCGGCGCAGTACACCGGCCAGCCCCGCCTCGCCAACGCCCTGACCAACGCCAACCTGTCCTTCGGCGAAGAAGCCGGCCGCAAGGTCGTCTACTTCACCGTGACCAACGAAGCCCAGAAGAAATGGATCGAGGAGCGGGTCCTCCGCGACCTCGAAGGCCGTTTCTCCAAGATCGTGGACTGCGGCAAGATCCGCCTGGAGCCCACCGTGGTGCCGGAAGAGGAGCAGGGCAAGCGCATCTATATGCCTTCCGAGAAGGCAGAAGACCTGATGAGCAAGAATGAAGAAGTCCGCAACCTGGTGGTGGACCTCGCACTGGATATCAAATAAGAGTAGGAGATGAAACTTCGCTGCGAAAACCTGGTCAAGAAATATGGCGTCCGCACGGTCGTCAAAGGCGTTTCGATGGAAGTGGAGCAGGGCGAGATCGTCGGCTTCCTCGGTCCCAACGGCGCCGGCAAGACCACCAGCTTCTATATGATCACCGGCCAGATCGTCCCGAACGACGGCCGCGTCTTCCTGGACGACGAAGAGATCACCGGACTTCCGATGTACCAGCGCGCCCAGAAAGGCATCGGCTACCTGCCGCAGGACGCCTCCGTGTTCCGCAAGATGAGCGTCGAGGACAACATCGTGTCCGTGATGGAGATGCGCGGCATCCCGCGCGCCGAGCGCGAAAGACGCCTGGAGTCGCTGATCGACGAATTCAACCTCTCCAAGGTCCGCAAATCGCTGGGCATCCAGCTCTCCGGCGGCGAGCGGCGCCGCTGCGAGATCGCCCGCGCCCTCGCCATCGACCCCAAGTTCATCCTGCTGGACGAGCCGTTCGCCGGCGTCGACCCGATCGCCGTCGAAGACATCCAGTACATCATCGCCAAGCTCAAATACCGAAACATCGGCGTCATCATCACCGACCACAACGTCGGCGAGACCCTCGCCATCACGGACCGCGCCTACCTGCTCTACGAGGGCACCATCCTCCAGCAGGGCACGCCCGAAGCCCTCGCCGCGGACGAAGACGTCCGCACCAAATACCTCGGCTCGGGCTTCGTCCTCAAGCGCTCCGTCTCCGTCGAGCGCGCCCGCGCCGAATACGAACGGCAAAAAACGTCCGAGTAAGCGAAGAATACTGCTTCTTTCAGTCTTCCTGCAAAAGACTGTTGCGACAAGTCTGAACACCGTGGTACTTCGAGTCCACAAAGCGAGTTAGGTTATATCGTGCCTGGCTCGCTTTGTGTTTATATGGATAATGTTGATTATGAGTGATCTGTTTGCTTATTATGAGAAACCTCTGCGCGAGTTCCTCCTTGATGCGGTCAAGGAAAGGGCTTCCCTTGTCAAGATTGTAATCCAATATGCCGATCTGGAATTGATAGAATCTTTAGCGGGGGTATGCCCTGCTGTCAGCGTTGATTTCAAGCACGTGCTGGACAACTACGCCGTGCGCCATACGATGATGAAACATGCGAGCGAGAAAGAAGCGTCCCGTGGGCAGGTACGTGTTGAAATAGATGATTTCCTGATGCTCCCCGAAATCCTGACGGAGTATGACGCCATAACCCTGACAAGCCGGAATGGAAAGCAAATCATAATCTACGAAAAAAGCTATGCGACCTATACCTGCCACCTTGTCGAAGAAATCCGGAAGGGGCGGAAAGAACTGGCCGTCATAACCCTCTATAAAACGAGAAAGGGAAGACTCACCGGCGCTGATAGTTGAACTACGCTATTTCCGGATTCGTCTCCCTTCTTCTGCAAAGGTAACGCTTTTTCTTTTAATCACAAATCTTCAATATCATAAAGCGTTACCGTAATCGTGGCGGAGGCAGGAATTGGAGATGAAAGCAAAAAAAGGTATATTTGTCATCTATACTGAACCTGAGACCACACATTATGCGGATTCCTGATATTACCATTGCCGTTGACGGCTATTCTTCTACCGGCAAGAGCACGTTCGCGCGGCTTATCGCGCAGGCTTTCGACTTCCTGTACCTGGATTCCGGCGCGATGTATCGCGGCGTGACGCTCTATGCGCAGGAGCTCGGCCTGATCTCGCCGGACAACATCATCGATCCGGCGCTGGAGAAGGCCCTGGAGACGCTCGACCTGCATTTCGGGCAGGGCACCGTCCTCTTCATGGGCGAGCGCAACATCGAGAAACTGATCCGTACGATGGAGGTTTCCTCGCAGGTCAGCCCCATCGCCACCGTGCCCTACGTGCGCCAGTACGTCGACCGCCGGCTGCACGAATTCTCCGCCGCCGGCCGCGTCGTGATGGACGGCCGCGACATCGGCACCACCGTCTTCCCGCACGCCGAGCTCAAGATCTTCATGACCGCCCGGCCGGAGGTGCGCGCGCAGCGCCGCTTCGACGAGCTGGCCGCCAAGGGCGAGAACCCCGTCTTCGAGGAGGTCCTCAAGAACCTCCAGGAGCGCGACTATATCGACTCGCACCGCGAAGCTTCCCCGCTTCGCCGCGCGGCGGACTCGTTCGAGCTGAACAATTCCGACATGGGCCTTACGGAGGAGATCGCATGGGTGGAAGGGCTCATCCGCGGCAAGTTCGGCCTGCTGGATGCGCCGGAAGAGATCCCCGGGCTCGGGAAGGACGCAAACTCAACAATATGATCCAGGTCGAGATCGACCCCCATTCAGGATTTTGCGGCGGTGTGATCCGCGCCATCAGCACGGCGGAGCAGACCCTCGCCGAGGGCGGCCGGCTGTATTCGCTCGGCGCCATCGTCCACAACGAAGAAGAACTCGCCCGCCTGGAAGCGCGCGGGCTCGTGACCATCGAGCGGAGCGATCTCCTGCAGATGGACGGGTCCGTATCGGGCGAATCCCTGCTGATCCGGGCGCACGGCGAGCCGCCCCAGGTCTATGACCGGGTGCGCGGCCTGGGCCTGCGCCTGATCGACTGCACCTGCCCCGTGGTGCTCGGCCTCCAGAAGGAGATCCGCGAAGCGCACGCCCGTCTGGACGCCTCCGGCGGGCAGGTCGTCATTTTCGGCAAGATCGGCCATCCTGAAGTCCTCGGCCTCGTGGGCCAGGTGGACGGCGGGGTGACGGTGGTCGAGACGCCCGCCCAATTGCGGGAGAAGATCGCCTCCGGCGACATCCGCCCCGACCGCGACATCGAGCTTTTCTCCCAGACCACGATGAGCCCGGAGGGCTACGGGCAGGTCCGCGACGTCCTGCAGGGGGAGATGGGGACGGGCGCCCGCCTGGCGGTGCACGACACCATCTGCCGGCAGGTCGCGTCCCGCCACCGCGAGCTGTCCGAGTTTGCCCGGGCGCACGACGTGGTCGTGTTCGTGTCCGGGCGCGAAAGCTCCAACGGAAAGGTCCTGTGCGAGCACTGCCGGCGTGCGAACATCCGCACCTACCACATCGGCTCGGCCGCCGCGTTGCGGCGCGAATGGTTCGGCCCGGACGACCGCGTGGGCGTCTGCGGAGCCACTTCCACGCCCAAGTGGCTGCTCGAGGAAGTGGCCGCCGCCATCAAAAATTTGCAATAGTTCAGGCAATTCCGTACCTTTGCCCGGTTATTTCGAGTAATTAAAACTTATCAAGAGATATTTTATGGCAACAACAGCTGATTTTAAGAACGGACTGTTCCTCAAGTACAACGGCAAACCGTGCCAGATCGTCTGGTTCCAGCACGTCAAGCCGGGCAAGGGCCCTGCTTTCGTGAAGACCAAGCTCCGCAACCTGGAAAACGGCAACATCCTTGAGAACACCTTCACGGCCGGCCTCAAGATCGAGACGATCGACGTCGAGCGCCGTCCCTACCAGTTCCTCTATGCCGAAGAGGATGGCTTCAACTTCATGCACGAAGAGACCTACGAGCAGATCCTTCTCCCGAAGGACGTCGTCGAGAACTCCGACCTGATGAAAGAAGGCCAGCATGTCGAAATGATGTTCGTCGTGGGCGAGGAGCGCTGCCTCACCTGCGAGCTCCCGACCTACGTCACCCTCGAGGTCACGTACTCCGAGCCCGCCGTCAAGGGCAACACCGCCTCCACCTCCGCTCTCAAGGAGGTCACCCTCGAGACCGGTGCCAAGGTGATGGTCCCGCTGTTCATCGAGACCGGCGAGAAGATCAACGTCAACACCGCCGACCGTTCCTACGGCGGCCGCGCATAAGCGACTGACTCCCAAACAGACGGGGCCCGGATCCATGTCCGGGCCCCGTCTGTCATATATGGACCATACGCTGGTGTCTACCGCTGCTGCTCGATCTTGAGCTGCTGGATCTTGTAGCTCGAGCCCTTGTTGCTCACGAAGATGGTGACCGTGAAGGATTCGCCGCCGGCGTTGAGCGTGCCGAGCATGTACTTCATGTTCTCACGCCCGGCGGCGTGGTTGACCTCGAAGGAGCGCGGGGTGTGTGTCTCGAAGAAGTTTTTGACAATTTGGCGCGCCTGCGCCTTGCTGGCGTTGCTGCTCCGGGTGATGACGGCGATCTCCAGATAGTCGTCGAACCAGGCGGAGAGGTTGTCGGCGTTGCCCTGGGCCATGTACTTGCGGATAGGGATGAAAACGTCGTAGCCTGCGGGCTGCGCCGAGAGGGAGCCGCAGAGAAGCAGAGGCAGGAGGACTGCCACGTATTTGAGCATCTGTCGCACGACCGGAATGATTGCAAATTCCGAGCCACGTTATTATATTTGTATCTGTATGCGAATCACTTTGGTCACGGTCGGCAAGACGGACATCCCGTGGGTGCGCGAAGGGCTGGAGATGTATGTCTCCCGGCTGGGGCATTACGTCCCGTTCGTGCTCCGGGAGATCCCGGAGCTGAAGGGCGTGTCGGCGCTGACTAAAGACCAGATCAAGGAGCGCGAGGGCGAGCTGATCCTCAAGCAGGTCCGTCCTGCGGACGAGGTCGTCCTGCTGGACGAGCACGGCAAGGAATACCGCTCGCTGGAGTTCGCCGACTGGCTCGGACGCCGGATGGCCGGCTCGGGCCGCGACCTGGTCTTCGTGATCGGCGGGGCCTACGGGTTCAGCCCGGCGGTCTATTCCCGCGCCGACGGCAAGCTCTCGCTGTCGAAGATGACCTACTCGCACCAACTTGTGAGAACGATTTTTGCAGAGCAACTCTACCGGGCTTTCACCATCCTGCGCGGTGAGCCGTATCATCACGAATGAGCTGGAGCAGAAATATGAAGGAATGGCTGGCCGCGGCGATGCTCGTCGTGGGCGTGGTCGTGTTCATCTCCTCGCTCACCGACTCGCAGGCGCCGGGCGACACGCGGCGCGCCGCCAGGCGCGTGGAGCGTGTGCTGGAGCGCCGGATGGACGAGCTGGACGGCTTCGTGCAGGAGGCGCTCGCCCAGAAGCCCGACGAATGGCTCTCGCTCGAGGGCCTGCCGCAGGACTTCGTGATCTACCGCTATTGCAACGATACGCTGCAGTCCTGGTGCAATGAATTCCTGATCAGCAACGACCGCGTTGACGTGCGGGTTTTCGTCCCGTTCATCGGCAATCCCAGCGTCCCGGCGGAGTCACCCCTCCTGCAAGTGTCGGACCGCCTGGGATTCTGCAACCTGGGCCCGCGCTGGTATCTCGCCAAATGGGTGGGGAACAAGGATATGCGTGTGTTCGCCGGCCTGGAGATCTCCAACGACGCGGCGCTCGGGCGGAGCACCCGGGTCAGCCGCTACCTGCGCCTGCCGGCGCGTTTCTCCATCCGCCCGCTCTCCGAGAACGGAGGCACTGCGGTGGTCGTGCGGGGCAGGCCGCAGTTCAAGATCATCCAGGAGTCGCTCAGCGGCTCCGGCCGTGACGCGTCGCCGCTGCTGTGGGTGTCCGTCGTGGCGGTCCTGATCGCGTTCCTGGTCTTCCTGTCCGCCCGCCGGACGCGCCGCCGCTTCTTCAGCGTGGCCCTGGGCGCGGTGGTCCTGCTGGCCGGCCTGTATTTCTGGGGGCGCTTCTCGCGCAACCGCGTGCTGATCTTCTCGCCGATGCTGTATGCCGGCGACGACGTCCTGTATTCGCTGGGTGCGGTCATCCTGATCAACCTGGCCATCGTGGTGTGCGCCGCCTGCGCCTATATCGTCCGCAAGAAGGTGTGGGCCTGGATGGACACGCGCGCCCGCAGGATCGGGGTGCTCGTGACCATGGTCGCCCTGGCGGCGGGCGTGATCATCTATTCGCAGTCCGCCCTGCGCAGCATCGCGCTCAACTCCGGCTTCTCGCTGGAAATCTATAAGCTCGGACAGCTCACGGCCTTCTGCGTGGTCGTCTATGTGTCGTTCATCACGCTGCTGCTCAGCGTGCCGCTGCTGCTGCAGGTCGCCGCGCCGGTGCTGCCGCGCTTCGGCGGGCGTCCCTACGAGGCGTTCTCGCTGACCGGCCGCGTCATCTATGCCGTGCTGATGGCGACCTACCTCGTGGTGACGGCCGGCGTGCTGGGCTTCCAGAAGGAGCAGGACCGTATGGGACTGCTCGCGACGCGCCTGTCGTTCGACCGCGACATCGCGATGGAGCTCCGCCTGCGGCGGCTGGAGGGCCTGATCGCGAACGACGCGACCCTGGCCTCGCGGTCGCATTTCCTCGGCGAGGAGCAGGCGATCCAGAACCACCTGTCAAGCAACTATTTCGCGGGCCTGGAGCGGGACTACATGCTCACGGTCCGCGTCTACAACGACTACAACACCACGCGCGTGTCGGCGGACGAATTCAACGCGATCCTCCAGAACGGCGTGCCGATCTCCGACAATTCCCGCTTCCTGTACGCCCGGCGCGACGGCCGGCCGTACTATGTGGGCGTGTTCTTCTATCTGTCCGAATTCGGTGAGGTGTCCCGGCTGCTGGTCCGGCTGGAGCCGCGCGAGACGCGCGGCGTCCAGGGCTACGCCGGCATCCTCGGCTTCACGCCGCCCTGGCAGGTGAGCCTGCCTTCCGGCTATTCCTACGCCCGCTATGTCGACCGGGACCTCAAGGCCTATATGGGCATTTTCCCGTATCCGACGGTGATGGACGACGACCTCTATCTCAACCTGTACGGCTCGCAGACGGACCATATCCGGCAGGACGGTTACACCCATTTCTTCTATGTGGTGGGGCAGGACGAAGGCGTCGTCATCTCGCGCTCCAGCGTGGAGGCCCTGTCCTACATCATGGCCGGCATCCTGGTGGCGCTGCTCGCTTTCCTGGTGCTGTCGCTGGCCGTCATCGGCAAGCGCAAGGAAGCCGTCTTCCAGCAGTCCTACTACAAGTCGCGCATCTCCTGGGTGCTGCTCACCTCGCTGCTGCTCACCCTGCTCGTGATGGCGCTGGTGAGCGTGCTCTTCGTGTACTCGCGCAACACGAGCAACCGCCAGACGGTGATGTCCGACAAGATCAGCGCGATTGTCGCGATGATGAATACAGGCCTGCAGGGCGTGCCCACGGCGTCCGAGGTCGAGCTGCAGTCGCTGGGCCTGCTGGTCGACCGGGTGGCCGGCGAGATGGCGTCCGACATCACGCTCTACACCCCTTCCGGGCAGCTGCTGACCACCACCACGCCGTCGCTCTTCGACCAGCTGATCGTGGCGCCGCGCATGGACGGCACGGCCTTCTTCAACATCAAGTACCGCAATCTCCGCCACTATATCCAGCAGGAGCGGATCGGGCAGCAGAAGTTCTACAGCATGTATGCGCCGCTCTTCGCGAACGACGGCTCGATGGTCGCCATCCTGAGCTCGCCGTACAACGAAGAGACCTACGACTTCGAGGAAGACGCCGTGATGCACTCGCTGACCATCCTCTCGCTCTTCCTGCTCTTCCTGCTGATGTCGCTCTTCATGGTGTCCCGCATCGTGGACAAGATGTTCAAGCCGCTGAGCGAGATGAGCTCGAAGATGTCCAACGCCGACCTCGAATCGCTGGAATACATCGACTACAACCGCGACGACGAGATCTCGTCGATCGTGCAGGCATACAACCGCATGGTCACGGAGCTCTCGGAGAGCTCGCGCAAGCTGGCGCAGGCGGAGCGTGACAAGGCCTGGAGCGGCATGGCGCGCCAGGTGGCGCACGAGATCAAGAACCCGCTCACGCCGATGAAGCTCCAGCTCCAGCGCGTGATCCGCCTCAAGCAGAAGGGCGATCCCGCCTGGCAGGACCGCTTCATGGAGGCCAGCCAGGTGATCCTGGACCACATCGACATCCTGACCGACACGGCCAACGAATTCTCGACCTTCGCCAAGCTCTATACCGAGGAGCCGACGGACATCGTCCTGGACCAGCTGATCCGCGCGGAGATCTCGATGTTCGACAACAGGGACAACATCACCTTCGACTACATCGGCCTGTCCGACGTCAGGATCCTGGGCCCGAAGCCGCAGCTCACGCGCGTGTTCGTCAACCTGCTCGGCAACGCCGTGCAGGCCATCGGCGACGCGCCGGACGGCCACGTGGTGGTGTCGCTGCGCAAGTCGGGCGAGGACGGCTTCTACGACATCGTCGTCGAAGACAACGGCCCGGGCGTGTCCGACGAGCACGTCGAGCGCCTCTTCACGCCGAACTTCACCACCAAGAACGGCGGGTCCGGCCTCGGCCTTGCCATCAGCCGGAGCATCCTGGAGCGCTGCGGCGCGACCATCTCCTACAGCCGGTCGTTCGCCCTGGGCGGCGCCTGTTTCACGGTCCATTACCCGATTTAATCGTTAGATACCTGATATGAAACGTTTCCTGACCCTGCTTGCGGCGCTCGTCGCGTCGTGGAGCTGCCTTTCCGCGCAGACTCCGAACTGCCCTCTCTGGTTTGACAGGCCGGCTTCCTATTGGGAAGAGGCGTGGCCGGTCGGCAACGGCCGCATCGGCGCGATGGTCTACGGCGGCACCGAAGTGGAGGAGCTGCAGCTCAACGAGGAGACCATCTCCACGGGCGGTCCCTACGAGAACTGGAATCCCGAGGGCCTGCAGCACCTGCAGGAGATCCGCGACCTGATCTTCGCCGGGCGCTACGATGAAGCGCAGAAACTGGGCGACGCGCATTTCCTCTCGCCCGTGGGCGAGGAAATGTCCTACCAGACCGCCGGCTCGCTGAAGATCCGCTTCCTGGGCCGGAGCGGGGAAGTGAGCGACTACCGTCGCGAGCTGGATCTGGACCGCGCGGTGGTGCGCACCAGCTACAAGGTGGACGGGGTGGAATATGTCGAGGAAGTCTTCGCTTCGCTCGTGGACCAGCTCATCGTCGTGCGCCTGACGGCCTCCCGGCCGAAGGCGCTCAGCTGCGAGCTGTTCTACACGACGCCGATGCCGGACACGAAGGTGAGCGTGGTGGGACGCAACCTGCTGCGCCTGGAGGGCAAGGGAAGCGACAAGGGGAGCATCCCGGGCGCCATCCGCTATGTCAACGACACGCGCGCCACGCTGAAGGGCGGCAAGCTGAGCGCCGCGGAGGACAAGCTCTGCGTGGAGGGCGCCACGGAACTGCTGTTGCACATCTCGCTGGCCACCAATTTCGTGGACTACAAGACCGTGGACGGCGACCCGTATGCGCGGAACGCCGCCTATATGAAGAACGCTTCGCGCAAATACGGCAAGGCCCTCGCGGCGCACGTGGCGGCCTACAAGGCCCAGTTCGGCCGGGTCCGGCTGGACCTCGGCCCTTCGACGGCCGGAGACCGCCCGGTCGATGAGCGCATCCGCACGTTCCGTGAGACGCCGGATCCGGCGCTGGTGGCGGCCTACTTCCAGTTCGGCCGCTATCTGCTGATCAGCTGCTCGCAGCCCGGCACGCAGGCGGCCAACCTGCAGGGCATCTGGAACGCCCGCCCGACCGCGCCCTGGTGCGGCAATTATACGACCAACATCAACCTGGAGATGAACTACTGGCCCGCCGAGCTGACGAACCTGCCGGAGCTGCACGAGCCGCTGCTGGCGCTGGTCCGCGACCTCGCGGAGAGCGGCGCCGTCACGGCGCGCAACATGTACGGCTGCCGCGGCTGGGTGCTGCACCACAATTCCGACCTGTGGCGCATCACGGGCGCGCTGGACTTCGCCTACTGCGGCCTCTGGCCGAGCGGCGGTGCCTGGCTCTGCCAGCACCTCTGGGACCGCTATCTCTATAACGGAGACAAGAAATACCTGGCGGAGGTCTATCCGCTGATGAAGGGCGCGGCCGAGTTCTTCGTGGACTTCCTCGTCGAGGATCCGCGCACCGGCTACCTCGTGGTGACGCCGTCCGACTCGCCGGAGAACCACCCGGCCGGGATGAGATCCCACGTCTTTGCAGGCGTGACGATGGACAACCAGCTCGTGACCGACCTTTTCACGAACACGGCGCGCGCGGCGGCGATCCTGGAGCGTGACGCCGCGTTCGCGGACACGCTCGACGTGATGCGCCGCCGCCTGCCGCCGATGCGGATCGGCCAGCACGGCCAGCTGCAGGAGTGGTGGGAGGACTGGGATGATCCCAAGGACGGCCACCGCCACGTCTCGCACCTCTGGGGCTTCTATCCGGGCTACCAGATCTCGCCCTACCGCACGCCGCTGCTCACGCAGGCCGTACGCAACTCGCTGGTCCAGCGGGGAGACCCTTCCACGGGCTGGTCGATGGGCTGGAAGGTCTGCCTCTGGGCCCGGATGCTGGACGGCGACCACGCCTTCAAGCTGATCACCGACCAGCTCACGCTGGTCAGCCCGCGCCGCCAGTTCGGCGAATCCGGCGGGACCTACCCCAACCTCTTCGACGCGCATCCGCCGTTCCAGATCGACGGCAATTTCGGCTGCACGGCCGGCATCGCCGATCTGGAAAGACGGCCACCTCGTGGAGGCGCGCATCCGTTCCACGCTCGGCGGGCGCCTGCGCCTGCGCACCTATGACCCCATAACAGTCGGAGGCGGGACGATGTTGATGCGGCGTGTCTCCGGCGTGCCGAATGACATGCCCAACCCGTTCTTCGCGCCGCAGGAGACGGCCCGGCCGCTGGTCAGCGAATGCGCCGGTGTGCAGGATTTCTCCCTGCCGGAGACGTTTGAGTGCGAGGTGGAGACGTGGCCCGGTCAGCTGGTGGTCGTGCGCCGGTAGTCGGTCGGCTTGACGCCGAATTCCTTCTTGAAGATCTTGCTGAAATAGTGGGGGTCGTTGAATCCCACGGCATACGAGACTTCGGTCATCGTCCGGCCACCCTCGCGGATGAGCGCCTGGGCGCGCCGGAGCCGCATCTGCCGCAGGAGCGCGGCCGGCGTCGTGCCCAGCAGCGTGCGGCAGCGCTCGAAGAGCACCGAGCGGCTGACGTTCATCGCCTGGCACATCTGCGGCACGTCCAGCGAGCCGTCGTCGAGGCGGTCGTCGAGGAAGCCGGTGAACGCTTCGACGAAGCGGCGGTCGTCGCCGTGGAGGCCGTGCAGGAGCGGATTTTCTTCCGTCTCTGACGGCCCGTCGGCCCGCCGGTCCTGCCTGCGCGTCAGCAGGAAGACAACCAGCCCCGCGAGCAGCAGGTACATCAGCGCCGCCCAGCCCGTCTGCAGGAACTGCCTGCGCACCACGATGTTGAACGCCTTCTCGTTGTCCACCTCCAGGCCCGCGCCGTTGGTGGAGCGGATGCGCAGGGTGTAGCGGCCGGGCCGCTGGGGCGGGATGCTGATCGAGTTCTGGTTGCCGAGGTGGATCCAGTCCTGGTCAGCGCCGTCCAGTTTGTAGGAATAGAGGACCTGCTCCGGGGCGGTCAGGTCCACGGCCGCCACCTGCACGCGGATGGCGTCCGTGGGGCGGAGGCTCACGGGCTCTTTCCCGTCCAGCAGGCGCTTCTCGCCGGCGACGTAGAAGGCCTGGACGAGGAGCTGCGGGACGAAGTTGTTATTGGAGATTTCTTCCGGGTCGAAATAGAAGATGCCCGCCGTGGCGTTGAAGCAGATGTAGCCGTCGCGCGTGTAGAGGGGCTGACCCTCATTGAAGCGCAGCGTGTGGCCGAGCCGGTCGTAGGGGAAGCCGATGAGGCTCCCGGTCTGCGGGTTGAGGCGGTTGAGGCCGGCCTGGGTCGCGATCCAGAGGTTGCCGGCCTTGTCTTCGATGGAGGAGAAGATGTAGTTGGACAGCATGCCGTCGTTGGTCGTCAAGGCCCGGAACCCGCTGTCGGGGTCGGCCGTGTCGAAGCGCAGCAGGCCGGCGCCGTAGGAGGATGCATACAGCACGCCGCCCTGCGTGAAGAGGATGTGCTGGATGTCGTAGTCCGCGATTTGCGTGAAACGCTCGAAATGCATGTCCTCCGGCTCGCCGTCGGGATGGGGGCACACGAACAGGCCCATCTGGCCGCCTGCGTAGAGGCGCCCGTCCGGGCCCAGCGCCAGGCAGCGGAGGCGGTTGCGGCGCTCGGTCGGGAAGCTGATACGGTTCTTCTTGCTGATGAAGAGCCGCTCCCTGTCGTCGAGGTCCACATAGGCGATGCCGTCGTCGAAGGTGCCGATCCAGAGCCGGTGCGCGCCGTCCTCCAGCAGGGAGAAGATATCGTTGCTGTTGGGCCCGTAGAAGAGGTCGTCCTTGCTGTAGCGCGTCAGGCTGTGGCGCACGCGCTCGTTGGTCCGGGCGCTGAGCTCCAGCAGGCCTGCGCCGCGCGTGCCGACCCAGAGGCTGCCGTCGTGCGCGTCGACCAGCGAGTAGCCCGGGCGGTCGAGCGTCCAGGCGTCCACTTCGTTGAACGACGCGTCCAGCACGTGCAGGCGGCTGTCGCGCGTGGCGGCGAAAATCAGCCCGGACTGGCCTTGCAGCAGTGCACGGACGCTGTTTTCCGGCGAGATCTGCCGGGATTCGTCGATCGGTTTGAGCCTGAAATTCTCCCGATGGAAGATGACGCGCTCCAGGCCGCCCCAGCCCGAGCCGATCCAGAGGTTGCCCTGGAAATCGGAAAGGACGGCAGTGACGCCCGTCTCGGAGTTCCAGCCCTGCTGGAGGTTCTGGTTGGCGAAGGGAATCAGGCGTCGTGCCTGGCTGTCGTACCAGTTGAGGCCGCCTTGCGTCGAATAGATCCAGAGGTTGTCGTGCGTGTCGGTCAGCCCGCGGAACGGGCCCTCGCCGGCGTTGCGGCGTTCCAGCGCGATATGCCGGCGCATGCCGTCGTCCAGGTTGTAGAGCTCGAAACCGTCGCGGTCCGAGCCGAGCAGCAGCTCCGGCCGCCCGGGCACCTGCGTGATGAAAGTGATGTCCGCGGCCAGCTGCGTGGGGAGGGAAGTGAGCTGCCCGTCCTTATAGCAGAGGATCACGCCCGCGGAGCCGATATACAGGCCGTCGTCGGCCATCGTGGCGCAGAAGGTCGGGATGTCCGTGGACAGACGGCCGTCGCGATAGATGCCTTTGTCCGTCAGGATCCAGTCGTTGCCGTCCAGGCCCGTGACCATCCCGTGCACGGTGGCGCCCGCCGGAAGCCGGCAGAAGCTGGAGAAGGATGCGTCCAGGATCTCGCCGCCCAGCGTCTGGAAATAGAGGGCGTCCGGGCTCGGCCGGAAGATGGCCTGGATGCCCTGCCCCCGGCTGTCCACAGATTCCAGCACGCCGGACTGGGGATTGAAGCGGTAGAGCTTGTTGTCGTAGGAGAGTGCCAGGATCTCGTCGTTCTCCAGGATCTCCACGTCGGTGAAGTGGTTGCTGCGGGGATTCTCCCGGTCGTCCGGGTTGTCTGTCAGATAATTCTGGAAAGTGCGTCCGTCGAACGAATAGAGCCCGCCCCAGGTCGCCAGCCACAGCTGGCCCTGGTGGTCTTGGGCCATGTCTTCGACGGTCGTGCCGGAGAAATTGTTCTCCCGTCCGTAGCGCGTGAAGCTGTGGGGCGGCTGCGCTCCCGCCAGGAGGGATACAAGTAGAGTAAATACGGCAAATAGGACTTTATTCGGCATAAAACGGACGCTTTTCCGTACAAAAATACACTTTTTCCGCAACTTTCTACAAAATTCCACCTATTCAGGACCATATTCGACACAATTTTCCATCCACCTTGCTACCTTTGGATTGCATTAAGACAAGCAGTCCTAACCTTAAACAATATCCTGGATACTAACGGTTAATAATTGGTTTTTCGGGACGCGCACCAGGAGCGCGTCCTTTTTTTGTCAGTTGTGCATGGTGTGCATGGCGTCGAGGTAGTCCGCGACGTTCAGGCGCATCTTCAGGCCTTTCATAAACCGGAATTTGATCGGCATGAGGGAAGGAACATACTTGATGCTGTAGTTCAGGACATACTCTTTGCCATACTCCAGGCCGGTGACTGTCGAT
>LUZH01000114.1 GCA_001602885.1 Bacteroidales bacterium Bact_16
GCCGATGACATTCAGGTCCACGGTCCTGACATTCCCGCTCAGCCGGACGGTCGCCTCGAACGTGCCGTCCGCCTCGCCGCGGACGCGGATGTCCTCGATGCGCGCCCGGGGCCGCGCCTCCAGGAAGCATTCCCGCGCGATGCCCGCGTAGCGCCAGAAGTCCTGGCACTCCAGGTAGGTGCCGTCGCACCAGCGGAAGATCTCCAGCGCGATGAGCGCCTCCTCGCCGGGCCGGACGTATTTCGTGATGTCGAAACGCGCCTCCAGCTTGCTGTCCTCGCTGTAGCCCACCTCCTTGCCGTTCACCCACACACGCACGTTGGACGTGGCGGAGCCGATGGCCAGGAAGATGTCGCGGCCCGCCCAGTCCGCGGGAACCGCGAAGCTGCGGCGGTACTGCCCGACATAGTTGTGCTCCGTGGGCACGACGGGCGGGTTGTTCTTGTAGTGCCCGTCCCAGGCATACTGGATGTTGACATAGAGCGGGTCGCCATAGCCGTTGAGCTCCCACATCCCGGGCACGGGCATCGTCCCCCAGTCGGCGTCGTCCAGCCCAGGCCGGAAGAAGTCGCGCGAACGCGCGTCCGGGTTCTCATACCAGCGGAACTTCCAGATGCCGTCGAGCGGGATGCGCGGGCTGTCGGTGGTGAAGGTGGCGCGCATCGGCACGCGGCCACGCTCGTTCACGGCAGGGTTCTGCCAGTCTTCGGCGGCGCGGGCACGGGCTTGGGCGTGGGCGCTGCCCGCCAGGGCCGCCAGCGCGGCCAGCACAAGGAGGAATCGTTTCATCAGAATCAGTTTTAGCACCCTAATATAACAAAAAAACGGCTTCGCGGGTGCAAAAACGGGCTCCCTGCCCCGACAGAGCCCAGAGCCGGCCCCGGGGTGCAAAATCGGGCTCCCTGCACCCCGACAGGGGCCACAGCCAGCCCCGGGGTGCAAAATCGGGCTTCCTGCACCCCGACAGGGGCGAGAGCCAACCTCGGGGTGCAAAATCGGGCTCCCTGCACCCCGACAGGGGCCACAGCCAGCTTCGGGGTGCAAAATCGGGCTTCCTGCACCCCGACAGGGGCGAGAGCCAGCTTCGGGGTGCAAAATCGGGCTCCCTGCACCCCGACAGAGCCCAGAGCCAACCCCGGGGTGCAAAATCGGGCTCCCTGCACCCCGACAGAGCCCAGAGTCGGCCCCGGGGTGCAAAATCGGGCTTCCTGCACCCCGACAGGGGCCACAGCCAGCTTCGGGGTGCAAAATCGGGCTCCCTGCACCCCGACTGGGCCCAGAGCCAACCCCGGGGTGCAAAATCGGGCTCCCTGCACCCCGACAGGGGCCAGAGCCAGCCTCGGGGTGCAAAATCGGGCTCCCTGCACCCCGACAGAGCCCAGAGCCGGCCCCGGGGTGCAAAATTGGGCTCCCTGCACCCCGACAGGGGCCACAGCCAGCCCCGGGGTGCAAAATCGGGCTTCCTGCACCCCGACAGGGGCCACAACCAGCTTCGGGGTGCAAAATCGGGCTCCCTGCACCCCGACAGGGCCCAGAGCCAACCCCGGGGTGCAAAATCGGGCTCCCTGCACCCCGACAGGGGCCAGTAATCTGCACCCCGAACCGTAAAAAAGATATATTTTCCCGCCGTTTTGCGGGAAAATATATCTTTTTTCCAGCGGCCCGTCCGGCAGGAACGGGCACGCGACGCGTGCTGGAGCGCCATTCCGCTGCTTCCGGAAATAATAAACGTTTATTCCGCCAGTTAAACGGCTGTTTCCCCGTAGCTTTGCGGCATGAGTGCTGTTCAAGATAAAATCGCCGCCGCAGGCTTCCGGCGGGAAGATCAACTGGAATACCAGTTCCATTCTAGCGGTCCGTTCTGGCATCTCTGCACGCCGGGGACCAACCAGGAAATCCTTTTCAAACGGGAAGAGGACTATGGTCTCGGAGTCAGTTCCTGCGCGCTCGCGCTGGAGGAAGATGTCAGGGTTCTGGCCCTTGCCGTGATGTCAAACCATCTTCATGATATCCTGGGAGGTACGGAAGAAGCCTGTCTCCGCTACTTCGACCGCCGCCGGAAGATCCTGAAGGGCTTTCTGGGCGCATCCGACCTGAGCGGGCTCACCCCCAAGCTCCTCCCGATCGAGAACCTGAAGGCGCTGCGCACGGAGATTGTCTATGTCAACCGCAACGGATACGTCGCCTGCCCGCAGCACACCCCTTTCTCTTATCCCTGGAGTTCCGGCATGTACTATTTCAATCCGGCAGCCTGGGGCGGTGGCGTCAATTATGCCGATCTGCCTTACCGGACCAAGCGGAAAATCACGCACAGCAGGATCTGCGAGCTGCCCGACGGCTATCAGGTCAAAGACGGGGCGTTCCACATTCCTTCCTTCGCCTGCATCCGGGAGGGGGAATCTTTCTTTCAGGACGCCCACCAATATTTCAACCTTCTTTCGCGTGGGCGCGAAGCCTATGGCGAGGTCGCCAAAAGACTTGGCGACGAAGTGTTCCTGACCGACAACGAGCTGTTCGACGCCGTGTGCGCTCTGTGCCGCACCCGTTTCGGCGTGACCAAACCTGCCGAGCTCACGGGAAACGACAAGATTCAGGTAGCCGTCCAGATGAAGCAGTCCTGGAACGCCAGCAACGGACAGATCCGGCGCATTCTCAGACTTGATGACCGGGTCGTGAGGGAACTGTTCCCGTAGGTCGGGGTGCAAAAGTGGGCTTTCTGCACCCCGGCGGGGGCCGGAAACGAGTTCGGGGTGCAGAATCTCAAGTTCTGCACCCCGAAATCTTTTCAGCGAAAGTTCGCGGCTTAGCGGGCCTTGCCGTTGGAGCCGAGGACATTCACGATCTTGTGGATGTACATCTTCTTCATCTCCTCGCGGGCCGGCTTGAGGTACTGGCGGGGATCGAAGTGGCTCGGGTTCTCGGCGAGGTACTTGCGGACGGCGCCGGTCATGGCCAGACGGCTGTCGGAGTCGATGTTGATCTTGCAGACAGCGCTCTTGGCGGCCTTGCGGAGCTGCTCCTCAGGAATACCGACGGCGTTGGGGAGCTTGCCACCGTACTGGTTGCACATGTCGACATACTCCTGCGGGACGGAAGAAGAACCGTGGAGAACGATGGGGAAGCCGGGGAGCTTCTTCTCGATGGCCTTCAGCACGTCGAATGCGAGGGGCGGCGGGATGAGGCGGCCGGTCTTCGGGTCGCGGGTGCACTGCTCGGGGGTGAACTTGTAGGCACCGTGGGAGGTACCGATGGAGATGGCGAGGGAGTCGCACTTGGTCTTCTTGACGAAGTCGATCACCTCTTCCGGCTTGGTGTAGTGGGAAACGGCGGAGGAAACCTCGTCCTCGACACCGGCGAGCACGCCGAGCTCGGCCTCGACGGTCACGTCGAACTTGTGGGCGTAGTTGACCACCTTGCGGGTCAGCTTGACATTCTCCTCGTACGGGAGGGAGGAAGCGTCGATCATCACGGAAGAGAAGCCGAAGTCAACGCAGCTCTTGCAGGTCTCGTAGCTGTCGCCGTGGTCCAGGTGAAGGACGATCTGGGGCTTCTTCCAGCCCAGCTCCTTGGCATACTCCACAGCACCCTGCGCCATGTAGCGGAGGAGGGTCTGGTTGGCGTAGGCGCGGGCGCCCTTGGACACCTGCAGGATCACCGGAGACTTGGTCTCGGCAGCGGCCTGGATGATGGCCTGGAGCTGCTCCATGTTGTTGAAGTTGAAAGCAGGGATGGCATAGCCACCCTTGACGGCTTTGGCGAACATCTCGCGGGTGTTCACCAGGCCCAGTTCTTTGAATGAAACCTTCATAAGATAT
>LUZH01000115.1 GCA_001602885.1 Bacteroidales bacterium Bact_16
ACTCGCTCACCTGCGAGGAGATGGACGAATACTGCAAGGAGAGCCCGGAAGTGGCCAATTTCAAGCGGCCGCGCTACTACCGCTTCGTCTCCCAGATCCCCTTCAACGCGACGGGCAAGAAGATGCACGTCAAGATGAAGGAAATAGCCCTGGAGGACCTCAAGAACGGACTCCTCTACCGCGTTTAACCCCAAGACTTACCTGAAATGAAAATCATAGGCACCGGAAGCGCACTGCCCGCCAGGCAGGTCACCAACGACGAAATATCCCAGTTCCTGGACACCGGCGACGCGTGGATCTGCCCGCGCACCGGCATCCGCTCGCGCCACGTCATCTCCGACGAGCAGATCGAAGACCTGGCCGTCGAGGCGGCGCAGAAAGCCCTCGACATGGCCGGCCTGAGCGCGAAGGACATCGATTTCTTCATCTGCTCGAACGTCGTCTCCGAACACGTCACCCCGGGCCTGAGCTGCATCGTGGCCGCCAGGATGGGCATCTGCTGCCCGATGATCGACATCAACTGCGCCTGCCCGGGCTTCATCTACGCGATGGACATCGCGGAGACCTATTTCCAGGCCGGGAAAGTGGAGCGCGTGCTGATCGTCTGCGCCGAAGAACCGTCCCGGATGACTTCCTGGGAGGACCGCAGCACCTGCGTGCTGTTCGGCGACGGCGCAGGCGCCGCCGTCTTCACGCGCGGCGACAAGCTGAAGGCCGTCAAGCTCAATGCAGAGCCAGCGCCGGACAAGATCAGCCAATACCGCACACTGATGCCCACGCCTTTCGTCACCAAGCAGGAAGAGAGCACCCCGCTGCTGATGCAGGGGCGCGAGGTCTTCCGCTTCGCGGTCACGACCTCGGTCCGCGACATCCGCGAACTGGTGGAGCGCTGCGGCCTGACCCTGGACCGGGTCAACTGGTTCATGATCCACCAGGCCAACCTGCGCATCGTCGACGCCATCCGCGAGGGGCTGGGCGTCGAGGCGGAGCGCTTCCCGACCAACATCGCCGACCACGGCAATTCTTCCTCGGCCTCCTGCCCCATCCTGCTGGACGAATGCAACCGCAAGGGGATGTTCAAGCCGGGCGACGTGCTCGTGTTCAGCGCTTTCGGCGCCGGCCTCCTGTCGGCCGCAGCCGTACTTGAATGGTAATAAAGAACAAATAGATATGATCAAAAGCGTAATCTGTGATCTGCTCGGCATCGAGAAGCCGATCTTCCAGGGCGGAATGGCCTGGATCGCCGATGCCCGGCTCGCGGCCGCCGTGTCCAACGCCGGCGGCCTCGGCCTCATCTCCTCCATCAACTTCGGCACCGAAGCGGTCCGCGCGGAGATCCGCAAGGCCCGCGAACTGACCGACAAACCGTTCGGCGTCAACATCATGCTCGCGGCGCCCAACGCCGCCGAGATCGCCGACCTGGTGGTCGAAGAAGGCGTCAAGATTCTCACGACCGGCGCCGGCTCCCCCGCTCCCTATATGGAGAAGTGGAAGGCCGCCGGCATCCGCGTCATCCCGGTCGTCGCCTCCGT
>LUZH01000116.1 GCA_001602885.1 Bacteroidales bacterium Bact_16
GGATCCCTGCTTCGGCCTGCCTACGCTGGTGCCCGTCACATCGCTGGTGCGGCAGATTTGCGGCCGCTACAAGGGCATGGGCGAGGATGGCCTGAGCCTTTTCGAAGAGGTGCCATTTTCTTCAGAATATGTCAAGCATATCCGCCTGACGGTGCTTTCCGTCACGCCGGGTACAAAATACAAGGACCTCTGCCTGTCCGAGCTCACCGTGCTGGACGGCTTCAAGATTATCTACGAATGAAGAAAGGATTGATCGTCGCGATGACCTCGGAATACGAGGCGCTGCGCAGGGCCGGCGTGACCGGCGTCATCAAGTCCGGCATCGGCAAGGCCGACGCGGCGCGCGCCGCCACGGAGTTCATTCTGACGGAGCACCCCGACTGCATCATCAATTCCGGCTGCGCCGGCGGCGTGGGTGCGGGACTGCACGTCTGTGACATCGTGGTCGGCAGCCAGACCGCCTACCACGACGTGTGGTGCGGCGAGGGCAACCTCCCGGGGCAGGTCCAGGGGCTGCCGCAGCGCTTCGACGCCGATCCGGCGTTGCTGCGCGCGGCGCTCAGCCTGCAGACCGCCCAGCCGGTCCGCAGCGGGCTCATCTGCACGGGCGACCAGTTCCTGACCTCGCCCGAGGACGACGCCCGCGTGCTGGGGATCTATCCCGACGCGCTGGCCTGCGACATGGAGTCCGCGGCCATCGCGCAGGTGTGCCACCACTACGGCGTGCCCTTCCTGAGCTTCCGGATGATCAGCGACGTCCACGGCTCCGGCCAGGACGCGACGGCGCTCTACAAGGATTTCTGGCAGAAGGTCGCCGACGATTCTTTCGCGTTTCTCAAATTATTGATTGATAAGCTGTAATGAACAAGATACCGAGCTTCACCATCGACCACAACAAGCTGCTGCGCGGCGTCTACGTGTCCCGTCAGGACAACATCGGCGGCGAGGTGGTCACCACCTTCGACATCCGGATGAAGGAGCCCAACCGCGAGCCCGCGCTGGGCCAGGGCGCCATCCACACCATCGAGCACCTGGCCGCCACCTTCCTGCGCAACCACCCCGTCTGGGCGGACCGCGTGGTGTATTTCGGCCCGATGGGCTGCCTGACCGGCTGCTACCTGCTGCTGCGCGGCGACCTGGCTTCGGCCGACATCCTGCCGCTGCTGCGGGAGACCTTCCGCTTCATCGCGGAATACGAGGGCGAGGTCCCCGGCGCCGCCGCGCGCGACTGCGGCAACTACCTGCTGCACGACCTGCCGATGGCGCGCTGGGAGGCCGCCAAATACCTCCACGAGGTGCTCGAGCAGGCCACCGACGCCAATCTCAATTATCCCGCCTGAGCCGTGGCCCGCAAGAAAGCATCCAAACGCCTCCGCATCACGGAGGACGACTACCTGAAGGCGAACCGCCGGGCCGCCCGCCTCGAAGAGATCGAGGCGCACGGCAAGCCCGTCCGCTTCCGCGCTGTCCTCCACAAATCCCGCAAGGCCTACGACCGCAAGCGTCTCAAACCCGTCACCCCCGACGACTGATCCTTCTCCTCGCGCCCCGGCCCCTGTAGCAAATACAAGGACGAACCAACGCAAATGTCTAGTCCTGATATAAGTTTACCGATGTTGAACAATAAGTAGTTAGGACAAAGAAGTCCTGATATCGGTTTACGCTGATATCGCGAAGATAGGTTATTTTCGCGATATCATCTATCCTGGTTGTGCGGTATTCTGCTTCATTCTCCAGTAGTTCTTCCAGAGCTTTTTGGGCGGGCAGGAAGCCTTTCTGGACGCTGCCGGTGTCATGTTCCCAACGCTTTCGTGGGGGCGGACATTGTTGTACAGATACACGATTCTTTCGATGGCCACCTGAGCCTGCTGATTAGACTCGAGGGTCATTTGGTATAGCCATTCAGTTTTCAAGATCCCGTTCACACGCTCGGCGACCGCATTTTCATACGGGTCCCCATTCTCCGTCATGCTGATCAGGATGCCTTGATCCTGCAGTTTGGAGACATATTCCAGGCTGCAGTATTGACACCCCCGGTCCGAGTGATGTATCAGCCCTCGCAAAGCCCCTGCCGGATATCTGCAGAGAGCCATGTTCAATGCCTTGAGCGGCCCCGCCGTATCCAGCTTGTCGTGCAAGGCATATCCCACGATTTCATGCGTGAAGGCATCCGTGATGAGCGACAAGTAGAGGAAGTCCTTCGTCGGGCCCCGCATGACTTCGATGTACGTGATGTCGCTGACCCATATTTCATCCGGCCGCGAAGGCTCCACTTCCCGTATTAGGTTGGGCCATTTCTTCATCCAGTGCCTCGAGTTGGTCGTCACCGTGCGGCTGCGGCGACGCTTCACCAGCATTCCGCTGCTGCGAAGGAGATCGAACAACCTGTCACGGCTGATACCGTGACCGCCATCCGCCAGGATGACCTGCAGCTTCCTGACGCCCAGACGGGGAAGGTCTTGTCGGACCTGCTTTACTTCGTTGACGATTGCGGTGTTGTCGATTTCCTCGGCCAGGTGGCTCCGGCCTTGCTTCCAGTACCCTTGACGGGTGAAGCCGAACAGTCTGCAAAGTGTCTCCAGGGCTATTTCCGGGTGTCTCCCTTTGAGTTCGCGGACTGCCCGGCATCGACTTTTTTTGACAGGTCGATCCCGTATTCGTCCTTGAGGACGCGCATCATGATCTCATAGCCCTCGACCTTGATGTTCGACAGCTTGAGTGCGTTCTCCAGTGCCTTGATCTTGTCCTGGAGGAGCTTTACTTCTTCTTCGTGGCTCATCATAGACAATGCTATCCTGCGTTTATCCCGATCGTCAAAGATATCGATTTTCCCTTGCTTGTACTCCGATGCCAGCGATAATATTTTCTTCTCACTGTATCCATACCTTTTTGACAATGCTCCGACCGGGACCCCGGAGAAGTATTCTCGCAGCATTTTTCCTTGCGCGCGCTGCGATACGCGATACACTTTGTAGTCCATAAATAGTTTCCTTTTTTGGTAAACTTTTTTCAGGACGATACACTGCCTGTTTTTCGTTATTTGCTCAATGTCAATATCTTGCGCGATTACACGGGGTGAAAATAGGACTCGTGTATTCTCGTATTCGCTTGATTATTAGCAACTTGTAAAAAACGTCCGCCATCCCTTTCCGGGCAGCTACCTTGCTTGTCGGCAACGGGCGTCCGGCTGAGAGCCCTCAAAGCTCTCGGCCGGACATCGCCCGTAACCGCCGGACGCAATGTCCGGCGGTGGTGCCAGGTCCTGCCCGGCCC
>LUZH01000117.1 GCA_001602885.1 Bacteroidales bacterium Bact_16
GACCACTTCGTAGCCCGCTTCCAGGTTCACGCCTGCGTTTTCGTAAGATTGTGCCATATCGTTAATTATTCGTTTTCCGTTTCATCATAAAGCATCGTCGGATACTCGCCCGTGAAGCAGGCCTGGCAGGGATCGGCGCAGCCGAAGCAGGAGTCGCGGGTGGATTCGGGGCTCAGGTAGCCCAGCGAATCGGCCCCGATCGCCTCGCGCGCCTCTTCCAGGGTGCGGTGCGAGCAGAGGAGCTCTTCGGGCGTAGAGGTGTCCACGCCATAGTGGCAGGGGAAGCGCATCATCGGACTGGCGATGCGCACGTGCACTTCCGTGGCGCCCGCTTCGCGCAGCAGCTTGACGATCTTGAGGGAGGTCGTGCCGCGGACGATGGAGTCGTCCACCAGCACGATCCGCTTGCCGCGGACGATGCTCTCGACCGGCGAGAGCTTCATCTTCACGCCCAGTTCGCGCAGCGACTGGACGGGCTGGATGAAGGTGCGGCCGACGTATTTGTGCTTGACAAGCCCCATCTCGTAGGGGATGCCGCTCTCCGCGCTGTAGCCCATCGCCGCGCTCAGGCTGGACTCGGGCACGCCCACGACGATGTCGGCCTCGACCGGGCACTCCCGGTAGAGGCGCCGGCCGGCCTCCATGCGGTAGGCGTGGACGTTGCAGCCGTCGATGTCGCTGTCGGGACGCGCGAAATAGATGTATTCCATCGCGCACATCCGGTGGCGGTTGAACTGCGAATAGAGGGTGCTCCGGATGCCGTGGTGGTCCAGCGAGACGATCTCGCCGGGCTTGACGTCGCGGATGAACTCCGCGCCCATGATCCGGAAGGCGCAGGACTCGCTGCTGACCACATAGCCGTCGCCCACCTTGCCGATGCAGAGGGGCTTGATGCCGTATTTGTCGCGGCAGGCGTAGATGCGGTTCTTGGTCATGATCACGAAGGTGAAGCCGCCCTCGATCATGTTCAGGGACTTCACGATCGTCTGGATGCGGTTCTCCTTGCTCCCCTTCTTGATCAGGTGCGCCAGGAGTTCGCTGTCCGTATTGGTCTGGAAGATGGAGCCGTGCCGCTCGAGCAGCGCGGCGATCTGGCGGGCGTTCACCAGGTTGCCTTCGCCGGCGATGGCGAAGTCGCCCGACTGGTGGTGGAAGAAGAGCGGCTCGACGTTGTCCAGGCCGCCCTTGGAGGCGTTGGCGTATTTGACGCTGCCGATGCCCAGCTCACCCGGCAGCTGGTCCAGCTCGCCGTTGGTGAAGATCTCGCTCAGCAGCCCCTGCCCGCGGTGGCGGTGTCCGTTGCCCTCCTTGTCGAAGGTGATGATGCCGCCGCCTTCCTGGCCGCGGTGCTGCAGGTTGTGCAAACCGTAGTAGATGTAGTTCGAGGCGTTCTGTACGCCGTATACTGCCAGGACTCCCATTATAAGACTTTCTTCAGACGGTCAAGTACATTGGTATAATTCTCCACCACGCGGCTCAGGTCCAGGCGGAAGCGGTCTTTGTCCATCCGCTCTCCCGTGGCCTCGTCCCACAGGCGGCACGTGTCCGGGCTGATCTCGTCGGAGATGATGATGGCGCCCGTGTCGGTGGCCCGGCCGAATTCGAGTTTCACGTCCACCAGTTCGATGCCGGCCTTGTGGAAGAGCGGCTTGAGCAGGTCGTTCACCCGGCGGGCGGTGTCGTACATTCCGTCCAGCTCCTCATACGTGGCCAGGCCGATCGCGACGGCGTGGTCGCGGTTGATGAACGGATCCTCCAGCTCGTCGTTGTTGTAGCGCAGGTCCAGGATGGTGTTGGCGTGGCGGAAGCCCTCGTCGACGCCCAGGCGGGCGGCCAGCGAGCCGGCGATGCGGTTGTGCACGACCACCTGCAGGGGGATGATCTCGATCTTGCGGCAGAGCTGCTCGCAATCATCCAGCTGCTCGATGAAATGGGTCTCCACGCCGTTGCGGTTGAGATAGTCCAGCAACAGGGCCGAGATCTGGTTGTTCAGGGCGCCCTTTCCTTTGAAACGGGCGCGCTTGACGTTGTTGTAGGCCACGGCCACGTCTTTGTAACGGAAAATCACCCGGTCGGGCTGGTCGGTCGCAAAAATCTGCTTTTCGTTCCCGTCGAAGATCAAGTCTCCTTTCGTCATGGTTATCTATCGGTTTTTCTTGAAATACGAAACGGCGTTGTCGAAGAGCGGCTGGTAGAGCTCCTCCTCGATGTTCTTGAACAGGTTGGGCTCCCAGCGCTCCGTGTGGCCCATCTTGCCGAGGATCTGGCCGGTCGGGCTGATGATGCCCTCGATGGCGTAGTTGGAGCCGTTGGGGTTGTACGGCGCCTCCATCGTGACCTCCTCGGAGAAGGGATCGACATACTGGAAGGCCACCTGCCCCTTGGCGAAGAGCTCCTTCGCCAGCGCCTCGGAGACCACGAAGCGGCCTTCGCCGTGGCTGACGGCGATGGTGTGCAGGTCGCCCACGTTCATGCCCGCGAGCCAGGGCGAGCGGGTCGTAGCGACGCGCGTCGTGGCCATCTGGGAAATGTGGCGGTTGATGTCGTTGCGGAAGAGGGTCGGCGATTCGGTCGTGACCATGCCGAGATGGCCGTACGGGAGCAGGCCGCTCTTGACGAGCGCCTGGAAACCGTTGCAGATGCCGAGGATCAGGCCGCCGCGCTCCAGCAGGCCTTCGATGGCCTGCGCCACGCGGGCGTTGTTGAGCACGTTGGCGATGAACTTGCCGCTGCCGTCCGGCTCGTCGCCGGCGGAGAAGCCGCCCGAGAGCATCAGGATCTGGCAGCCGTCAATGGCGGCGCCCATCTCGTCGATGGAGCGGAGGACGTCCTCGCCCGTGAGGTTGCGGAACACGCCGAACTGCACGTCGGCGCCCGCCTTGCGGAACGCCTTGGCGGTGTCGTAGTCGCAGTTGGTGCCCGGGAAGACCGGGATGTACACCAGCGGCTTCTCCACCGGCGCGCCCTTCCAGCGCGGCGCCTCGTATTTGCCTTCCGGCTTGATGCCGCTGAGCATCTTCTTGTGGCTGGCCTCCACCTTGGCGGGATAGACCTTGGCGTACTTGCCGGCGTTGGCCTCCACCAGGCGGTCGATGCTGATGCGCTCGCCGTCGATCTTCAGCAGGCCGTCCTCGCCGTCTGTGACTTCACCCAGCAGGATGGCCTGCGGGAAGTCGAGCGGCGTCTCGGACTCCACGAGGATGGAGCCGTAGCCCAGGTCGAAGAGCTCGCGCTCGGAGAGCTTCACGTCCACGCCGAAGAGGTTGCCGAAGGCCATCTTGGCGAGACCTTCCGCCACGCCGCCGAAGCCGAGGGCCCAGGCGGAGACGATGTGCCCGGCGGCGATCTCCGCGTGGACATAGTCCCAGTTCGCCTTGAGCTGGTCCACGTCCGGCATGCGGTTGGCCAGCGGGGTATGCTTGATCAGGTAGAGCTTGTTGCCCTCCCATTTGAGTTCCGGAGAGATCACGCGGCCGGCGTCCACCGTCGTCACGCCGAAGGCGATCAGGGTGGGCGGCACGCTGATGTGCTCGAAGGTGCCGCTCATCGAGTCCTTGCCGCCGATGGACGGCA
>LUZH01000118.1 GCA_001602885.1 Bacteroidales bacterium Bact_16
CCGTTTGACGAGATCGACGCTTACTTCTCCGCCCGGTCCGACAAGAACATCCTGACGGGATTCGGGAAGGATGAGCCCTACCAGGAAACGCTGAAAATGCATCGCTTCAACCTGTTCCTGCGTAATTACACTTCGCCGAAGAAAGCCCTCCGGACGGCCAGCCAGCTGCTGTGGAGAGCCGCCGTCGCGGCCCAGCGCATCCTCGGCATCCGGATCCACACCAGGCAGGAGTTCTACAAGGCCAGCAACTGGCTGAGCCTCCGGGAAGATGCAGCGAAATACCTGATTGACAACCAGAAAGAGATTCTCCGGAAATACCGGTACTCCTTCTGCGGAGACGAATTTTTCGTCCCGTCGGAGCTGATGGCCTCCACCCTTTTCTGCGGGACCATCCTGAATGACGGGCAGTATCTGAAGCACGATATCCAGCGGTCCAACGCAAGCACGTTCCGCCTCGCCGACTATCCGGCCCTTGCGGAGAGCGGCTTCCTGTTCGCCAGAAAATTCACGGCATGCCCGACCTGACCAGAACCTTCCTCTGGAGGAAACTCCGGGAGCAGAAAATCCTCCGCGCGCACCGGCGCGTGGCCCGGATCTGCGATCAGCTGATCGCGGACTTCAAGGCCAGTCCCTACCATTTCGAATCTCCCCGCAAACAGGAATTCCCTTCCGGGAAGATCATCTGGCAGTACTGGGCGCAAGGCTTCGCGGACGTCCCCGCGCGCGTCAGGGAATGCCTGGACTCCGTCGACAAGTATGCGGACGGCTACACCGTCGTGCGGCTGTCGGACGCCGACCTGGACAAGTATCTGGACATCCCGGATTTCGTCCTCGCAAACAGGAGCAATATGGGCATCGCCCATTTCTCCGACCTCCTGCGCCTGATGCTCCTGAAGACCTACGGCGGCATCTGGATGGACGCGACCATCCTGCTGACCGGCCCGGTCCCGGCGGATTACGCCGACCAGGACCTCTTCCTGTTCCGGCGGGACCCGGCCGAACCGGACAAGAAGTACTGGCGGAATGTCTTCGCTTACTACTTCGGCTGGGCCAAAGGCTTCCGGGTCAACATGCTGAGCAGCTTCATCGTGGCGAAGCGGGGCAACCGGACGGTCTCCGACCTGTGCGACATCATGCTGCAGTGGTGGCAGACGCATACGGCCCTGCCCGACTACTTCTTCTTCCAGATCCTCTTTGACTGCTATGGGGATCCCGGCGACTTCCCGCTGGTCAGCGACACGCTTCCGCACTACCTGCAGCAGTCCATCAACGATCCGAACTTCTCCCTGATGCCCAGGGAGCGGATCGAGACCAGCATCCCGGTCCACAAGCTAACCTACAAATAGGCCATGACGCTCAAAGAAAGATTCCTCGAATGGTGGATCCGCCCGGAGAAATACTACATCCGGCGCTACCTCCGCTTCCTGCGGAAAGAGGAGAAATACACCTTCGCCAGCCCCAACAAACTGCTGGGCTACTGGTACCGCGGCCGCAAGAACCGTCTGGGCTCCCGGCTGGGCTTCATCATCAGCGCAGGCTGCTTCGGTGAAGACCTGCACCTGGAGCACTACGGCTCCGTGATCGTCAACCCCAAGGCCCGCATCGGCAAGGGCTGCATCATCCACGGCAACTGCTGCATCGGCAGCAACGGCGGCTATCCCGACGATTCCCCGGTGATCGGCGACCACGTCGACATCGGGCAGAACGCCCAGGTCCTCGGCGGCATCCGCATCGCGGACAACGTCCGCATCGGGGCCGGCGCGGTGGTCGTCAAAGATGTCCTGACGCCCGGCGTGACCGTCGTGGGCGTCCCCGCAAAAGTCGTCAATTCCTGATCTGCAAATGACGTCCGGACTCGACACACGCCAGTCGGAACTCATCAGGGCCATGCGTTTCCCGCTGATCGTCCTGGTGCTCTTCGAGCACTCGGTCGGCGCGGACATGGCGCCGATGCGACGATCGCTGGACGGGCCCAACGTCTTCCACTTCACCACGGAGCTGATCTCCCGCCATTTCTGCTCGATCGCCGTGTGCTGGTTCTTCGTCTTCTCGGGCTTCCTGTTCTTCCGCAACCTGCAGGAAGAGAAAGTCGGACACGGCTGGTTCATCGACAAATGGAAGACGCGCTCGCATACACTCCTGATCCCCCATCTGTTCTGGAACCTGTTCTATGTCCTGGTCATCCTGGGGGTCACCTGGCTGTTCCGGACGCTGGGCGTCGCCTTCTCGGAAGACCCGATGGACGGCGTCCTGAGAGGGCCCCTCTACTGGTTCGTCACCGGCCCGTTGGATTACCCGCTGTGGTATCTGCGCGACCTGATCGCGGCCACGGCGCTCGCGCCGGTCTTATACTTTGTCATCAAGAAAATTCCCGCAGGGGCTTCCCTGTTCCTGCTGGTCGCCATGTATCTCTGCTCTTACTTCGCGAAGGGCACGCTGCTCGCGACCGTCGCGTTCTTCGGGACCGGCGCGTGGCTGGGCATCAGGCGGGCCAACATCGCGGACCTCTGCCGGCGGGTCCGGTATCCGGCGGCCCTGCTGGCGCTTGCGCTGGCCCTGCTGGCCACCAGCATGTACGGCCATGCGTCGCACCAGCTGTTCCGCCTGCTGTTCTTCCCGTTCGGCATGATCACGTTCATGAACCTCTGTGAGCTCATGATGCGGAGCCCCCGGATGAAAAACCTGATGCTCCGCCTGTCGGAGACGGTGTTCTTCATCTACGCCGCCCACGAGATCTACATCCTCGGCTGGACGAAGGGCCTGTGCCTGCGGCTGTTCGGGGCGCAGCTCCCGAGCCGCTGGCTGACCTATTTCCTCGTGCCGGTGGTGGTGCTTGCCATCTGCCTGGCCCTGTTCTATTTCCTCAAGAAAGTGACGCCCAAGGCCCTGGCTTTCGCCTGCGGCTGGCGCGTACAGCATAAGAAAGCATGATTCCGATCGCCATCGCGTTCACGCCCAACTACTTCGTCCAGGCGGCCACCCTGCTCCGCTCGGTGCTGGATGCCAGCCCTGACGGGCAGTTCCGCGTCGTGTGCCTGCTGACCGAGGAGCTCCCCGACCGGATGCAGGACAAGCTGCGGCGTCTGGGCGGCGGCCGCCTGACGCTGGAATTCATCCCGCTCAAGGGGCGCCTGCAGGGCGTCTACATCGACCCGCGCTACTCCGAGGCGGCGTCGCTGCGGCTGCTGCTGCCGGAACTCCTGCCGGAGCTGGACCGCATCATCTACCTGGACTGCGACATCGTCGTGCGGCAGGATCTCGCCCGCCTGTGGCGCGAGACCGACCTGGGCGACAACTACCTGGGCGTCGTGTTCGAGGCGGCCATCGAGGGGCAGGCGGAGCGCTTCCGCGCGCTGGGCTGCGACCCGGACCGTTATTTCAACTCCGGATTCCTGCTGATGAACCTGGCGCAGATGCGCGCCGACAAGATATCGGAAAAGCTGCTGGAAGCCTGCCGCGTCCCCTACCTCGAGTTCCCGGACCAGGACGCCCTCAACCAGGTCTGCCAGGGACGCGTACTGCCGCTCAGCCCGCTCTACAACAGCATCCGCACCTTCTTCATCCCCAAGTACAAGCCCGAATTCATCCGCCAGTACGGCGAAGGGCTGTGGGAGCGGGTGCAGCGCGAGGCCACCATCCATTACACGGGCGGCAAGCCCTGGAACCTCTTCACGGTCCAGTTCGGCGCCTGGTGGCGGGTCTACGACACGCTGCCGGCCGAGATCAAGGAAGAATGGACGCCCGGCAAGATGCTTCGTTTCTGGAAATTCTACCGCACTCCCTTCGGACGGCTCTTCGACGCCTTCCGGGGCCTCAAGCGGAAACTCGGATGAAACACGCCTACCTCATCCTCGCGCACCACGAGTTCGCGCTGCTCCAGACCCTGATCGGGTGTCTGGACGACGCGCGCAACGACATCTACGTGCACATCGACCGGAAGGTCCGGGAGCTGCCGGAGCTGCACGCGCGGCAGGCCCGCCTGACGGTCCTGAAGCGGCGCGTGGACATCCGCTGGGCGGACTACTCCATGGTCGAGGCGGAGTTCGCGCTGTTCGCCGCCGCGCTGAAGGACGGCCCCCACGCCTACTACCACCTGCTGTCCGGCGTGGACCTGCCGCTCAAGAACCAGGACCGCATCCACGCCTTCTTCGAGGAGCACGCCGGCCAGGAATTCATCGGCTACACCCTCACGGAGATGACGCCGGAGACCGTCCGGCGAATGCAGCGCTGGCACCTGTTCCCGCGGCATTTCGGCCGCCGGAGAGACATCTACAGCGCCTTCCGGAGCGCCTGCCTCCGCTGCCAGGAGCTGCTGGGTATCAAGCGCAACCGCGGCATCGTCTTCACGAAAGGTTCCCAGTGGGTGAGCCTCACCGAAGCGATGGTACAATACATCCTGGGGCAGGAAGACCAGGTGCGGAAGACCTTCACCCACACCTTCGTGCCCGACGAATGCGTGATGCAGACGCTCTGCTGGAACTCCCCCTACCGGGACCGGCTCTACAGCACCGCCTCGGACGGCGAGGGCTGCATGCGCCTCATCGGCTGGCGCGGCAGCGAACTCGTCGACTGGAGCGCCGCCGACTATGACACGCTGGCGGCCTCGCCCGCCCTGTTCGCCCGCAAGTTCAACAGCGCCGACCCGGCGTTCATCCATAGAATCGTGGCTCTTTCGAAATGAAGATCAGCCTGATCATACCCGTCTACAACGCCGAGAAGACCCTCCCGGACACGCTGGAGAGCATCCGCGCCCAGCGTTTCCGCGACTTCGAGGTCGTCTTTGCCGAAGACGCCTGCACGGACGGCTCCGCCGCCCTGCTGGAAGCGTTCTGCGCCGACAGCGGCCTGCCTTGCAAGCTGCTCCGCGCGGAGCGGAACGGCGGTGCGGCCGCAGCCCGCAACCGGGCGCTCGATGCCGCCGAAGGCGAATATCTCGCTTTCGCGGACGCGGACGACCTGCCGGATCCGGGCATGCTGGAGCGGGCGGCCGAGGCGGCGCAGACCGCGGACGGGCCCGCCGACATCGTCGGCTGGGACTGGACGCTGGGGCGCACGGCCCAGGGCGGCCGCTACATGCGCCAGGCCGACTATGCCTCCGCCGAGGAGGCACTCTGCAACCTCACGGGCGGCACGATGCGCTGGAACCTCTGGATGTTCCTGGTCCGCCGCGGGCTGGTCGAAGCGCAGCACCTGCGCTTCATCCCGGGCGCGGACCTGGGCGAAGACATGCAGTTCATGCTGCGCGCCTTCCTGCACGCCGGCCGCGTGGTGCAGCTCCACGAGTCGCTCTACCGCTACAACGCGGTCAACAGCGCCTCCATCAGCCGCGAATTCAGCCCGGCGCGGCGCGCGCAGATCGAGACCAACCTTGCGGAAGCCGAACGGCATTTCGCCGGTTCGGACTTCCTCCAGGCCCATCCCGACGCGCTGACGGACCTCAAGCTCTTCCTCAAGCGGCCGCTGCTGATCGGCGGCAGCAAGGAGAACTTCGAGACCTGGCAGACCTGGTTCCCGGAAGCCAACGCCCGGGCCCTGCAGCGGGGCAGCCTGCCGCTGCACACCTATCTCCTGCAAAAGATGGCCGCCCGGCGCAGCCGCTTCGGCGTCCTCCTGTATAACGTGCTCGTATATAAAATCGCTTACGGTATAATATATCGATAGACTCTATGAAAAAGTTTCTGCTGGGATTCTTTTTGATCACGATGGTGAGCTTCTACGTGTTCCCCATCTCATTCACGTTCCTTCCTCAGGCCGTCAACTCGAAGATACTGGTCGCCGTTTTCGGCGTCTTTGCATTCACCTTCGAAAGCATCCGGAAGAAGGCCATGCGTTTCCCGGAACCGATCATCTTCTCGGCGCTGCTCGCGGCGCTGTTCTCCGTCTGGTGCCTCTACAGCGTCATCGCAGCCAATACATACGACATGGTCTACGCCACGTACATCATCTCCTACCTCACCTGGATCTTCGGAGCATACGGTGTATATGGCGCGCTGAGACTGGCCTACGACAACGTGGACCTGGAGATCCTGACGCGATACCTGGCCCTGGTGGGCGTCGCGCAATGCATCGCGGCCGTCGTCATCGACAACAACGCCGCCTTCGCCTCTTTCGTCGACCGTTTCGTGGACATGGGCCAGGAATTCTTCAAGAAGGGCAACCGCCTCTACGGTATCGGCGCGGCGCTCGATCCCGCCGGCATCCGGTTCTCCGTGATCCTGATCATGATCGCCCACCAGTTCTCCACCAACCCGAACGTCCGCCAGCACCGGCTCTATCAGGCCACGGACCTGGGCGCGTTCGCCATCATCGTCATCATCGGCTCCGTGATCTCGCGTACCACCCTGGTGGGTACCGGCCTCGGACTGTTCTACATCATCATCTCCATCATCCGCATGCGGAAGGGCGGTTTCATGACGGTCAGCATGGTCAAGATGTTCTTCTGGTTCTTCGTCGTGATGATGATCATCGTCGGCGTGAGCATCTACTTCTACCGCGCCAGCGACACCTTCCAGGGCTATCTCCGCTTCGGCTTCGAAGCGTTCTTCAACTGGGTGGAGACGGGAGAGTTCCGCACCAGCTCCACGGATACGCTCAACGACGTCATGTGGATCTGGCCCGACAACCTGCGCGACTGGCTCGTCGGACGGGGCACCTATGGCATTTTCGACAACGGTACCGACATCGGTTACTGCAACTTCACACTGTACTGCGGCCTCATCGGCCTGCTCATCTTCTCCATCTTCTTCATCTACTGCCACACCGTGCAGATCCGCAAGTTCCAGCAGTTCAAGTTCACCGCCTGGCTGCTGGTCGCCCTGACCTTCATCGTCTGGGTCAAGGTCGCGACGGACATCTTCTTCATCGACGCGCTCCTGTTCTGCATCGCCAGCGACTATGAAGGAGAGGTGGAAGACGTCACCTACGCAGACCACATCGTTCCTGATGACATTAGCGTTCGCAAATAGCAAGATGCCGCCCGTCCGGGCGCTGCTGGTGCTGTGCATCGTGCT
>LUZH01000119.1 GCA_001602885.1 Bacteroidales bacterium Bact_16
CGCCGCGCACGCGGAAGCTCTGCGTCTCGGTGTCGCGGCGCTCCAGCATCACCTGCGGGTTCCACAGATAGCTCTGGTCGCTGAATGCGGACACGCCATAGACGTGGCCGTCGGGATCACGCGGGACCTTGTATCCGCCGTCGATGACGGCCTGGACGCGGGCGGGGATGTTGTTGTCGTCGTAGATGAACGGCGTGATCGGGTCGGAGATGATGATGGAGGCGAAGATCGAGTCGGAGGTCGTGGAGCTCTCGGAGAGGGCGCGGCGCGTGCTCCGGTCGATGGTCGTGTTGACGCCGACGGTCAGCCATTCCTTGACCTTGTACTCGGCGTTGATCTGGCCGACCAGGCGGCGGAAGACGTCGCGGTCGCCCTTCATGATTCCGTTGTTGTCGGTGTAGGAGAAGGAGGTGTAGAACTTGGCCCGGTCGTTGCCGCCTTCGACGCCGAAGGTGTGGCGCGACTGGTAGCCGGTCTCGAGCATGTAGTCAGACCACCGGGTGTCCGTCTTGCCGTCGTAGTCGAAGTCGGCCTGCGTGGCGGCGCCGGACAGCATCATGTAGTCCATATACTCGCGGGCGTTCATCAGCTCGGGGATGCGGGCGATGTTCTGGATCGAATTCTGGAAGCTGTAGAACACGCGGCCCTCGCCCTTCTGGCCGGACTTGGTCGAGATGAGCACGACGCCGTTGCCGGCCTCGACGCCATAGATGGCGGCGGAGGCGGCGTCCTTGAGGATTTCAATGGAGGCGATGGACTCCGGATCGAGGTAGCTGATGTCGTTGACCTTGAGGCCGTCCACGATCATCAACGGGGTGGTCCGGGAGTTGGAGGAATAGCCGCGGATCTGGATCGAAGAAGCGGAACCCGGGGCGCCGGAGGAGTTGACGATCTGCACGCCGGCGGCCTTGCCCTGGATGGCCTGGGCCACGTCGGTGGACGTGCGGTTCTCCAGGTCGGACTCCTTGACCGAAGCGATGGCGCCGGTGACGTCGCTCTTCTTCTGGATGCCATAACCGATCACGACCGTCTCTTCGAGCATTTCGGAATCCTCGGCGAGGATGATGTCCATCGGGCGGTCCGTGATGGCCGCGCGCTCCTGGGTGAGGTAGCCGATGGAGCTGATCACCAGGGTCTCGCCCGCTTTCGCCTCGATGGAGAAGCTGCCGTCCAGCTCGGTCGCCACGCCGCGCATCGTCCCCTTGACGACGACGGAGACGCCGATCAGCGGCTCTCCGGCGACGTCACGGACGACGCCTCTGGCGCGGCTCACGTCCTGGGGAGCCGGAGCGTGGGCGCTGGCGGCGGCGGGAGCCGCTGCAGGCGCCGTTTCAGCACGGGAAAGGATGATGTGTTTGCCCTGCACACTATACGTGATGCCGGAACCTTTCAGGATCTCGTCCAGCACCGCGCTCACAGACTCCTGCTCGGCGCTGACGGAAATTTCTTTGTCGACGTTGACCCCGTTCTTGTAGATGAACAGGTATTCCGTCTGGGATTCAATATCATTCAGGACCGTTTCCAGCTTGACATGGGTCCTGTTGATGCTGACTGGGAGATTCTGGGAGACCGCCGTCTCGGCCATCAGGCAGAAAGAACCCACGAACAGCAAGAAAGCTGACACTTTCATAATTCTCAATAATGATTGAATTGAGTTTTTATTCATACCTTTGTAAATGAATTAATATGGTTAGTAAAGACCGTGTTGTTCCGGGCGGTTCGTGTTGCAGCACGGCCGCCCATTTTTATGGGTTATCGTTTCAGATCATAGGCAGGTTGTTTTAGTGATGGGTTGGAGTGGTTGGATGTTTTATCTTGAGGTAATGAATATCTTGTTGTTTTCCTGGTCGCGGGTGTAATCGAACCGCATGCTGGTCTGCAGGATCTGGAGGGCGTAGTCCAGGCCGTCCTTGATCCGGAACTTGCCCGTCAGGGCGTCCTTCTCCAGCTTGGGATCCGGCTCATAGACGATCTCCTTGCCGTAGTAGCGCTGCAGGTCGCGGATGATCTCCGAGAAATGCTTGTCGCGGAAGCAGTACAGGCCTTCCGTCCACTTGTACACGTCGTAGTCGTCGATCTGACTGAGCCACAGCTTGTTGTCGCGAAGTGTCAGCTTCTTGTCCGGGCTCAGGAAGATCCGCTTGTCCCCCGCGTGGGGCAGCGACACGGAGACCTTGCCCTCGAACAGCGAGGTCTCGAAGACGCGGTCCTGCTCCTTGGCGTTGACGTCGAACACGGTGCCGTGGACTTCGACGTCGGCCAGGTAGGTGTGGACGATGAACGGATGCCGGTCGTCATGGGCGACATCCAGGTAGACCTGGCCGTCCACCGTCACCTCCCGCTTGCGGCGGTGTTCGAAGCTGGCGGGATAGCGCATCGTCGTGCCCGAGTTGAGCCAGACGGACGTGCCGTCCGGGAGCGTCACCTGCGCCCGCTCGCCGGCGGGGACGGTGATGCTGCTCATCGCCACGGCGCGGTCCGGGAAGACGTCCGTGAACTGCCGCAGCGCGAGGGTCAGCGCGGCGAGCAGGACGAGCACGAATGCGAAGCGGTAGATGTATTGGCCGACCGGCCGGCGGGGCCGGCGGGAAATCTGCCCGAAGACCTTGTCGTCCGCGAGCTGGATGGCGTCGAAGAGCTTGCGCTCACGCAGGAGCTTCGCCATGTTCTCTTCGGAGGCGTTCGCCCACGCCATCACGTCGGACACCTCTTCCGGGCGCAGCGCGCCGGAAAAATACTGAAAAAGGATGTCCTTGTCCACGATCATTCTTGGATTCATTTGACTGATTAACGATTGAGAAAAAGAAAACCCTAGTGAAAAACCGATTTTTTCTCCAGGGTGGACTAACAAAGGTAAAACAGGATGGCGGAGACCGCCAGGTAATCTTTCAGGGCGCTTCGCAGCAGCCGGTTGACTTTGGTGATGTGGTATTCGACGCCCTTCTCCGTGATGCCCATCCGGGCCGCGATCTGCTTGTGGGACAGGCCCTGCCGCCGGCTCAGCAGGAAGACCTGGCGGCTCTCCTCGGAGAGCCCGGCGACCGCCTTCGCGACAATCTCCTGGATCTCCTGGGTGAACACTTTTTCGGGGATGAAATCCTCCAACGAGGCAATGCGGGTGTTGAGGTCCCAGACCTGCTCCTTCGTCTGCCGCTCCAGGAATTCCTGGTTGTGCCGCAGGCGGCGGAGATGGTCGATGCATTTATTCTTGAGGATGGTCAGCACGTATGCGGGCGGGTTGGTGTCGGCCGGGAGTTCGGCGCGCCGCTGCCAGAAAACCATCATCGAATCGACCACGAAGTCCTCGGCAAGCTGGCTGTCCCGCAGATACCCGGCCGCGAATCGGATGAATCGCGGCCTGTATTCCGAGAAGAACTCGCTGAAACCGGCAGAGTCTATTATGTGGTCCATTGTCAGTCTGTAAAAAAAAGTAGATAAATATAGCAAATTTATTATCTTTATCGCCCAAAATCATCATCCCACTATGAAAAAAGGCATTATCCTTTCCTTTCTTTTATCAATCCTCTGCACGAACCCCCTTTCCGCCCAGATGATGCCGGACTCCACCGTGCATATCACCGCCTACTGGGAAGTGGGCGACACCGCCGACTACATCGTATCCCAGAAGAAATACAAGATCGACGAGAACGAAGATGAAACACTGACCGCGTCTTCCGACCGGGCGATCCATATCGAAGTCGTCGAAGCGACCGACACCACCTACACGCTGGCCATCACCGACGAAGATGCCTTCAGCTTCGGGTTGGGAGTCAACCTGCCCGAGGAAGACCGGGCGGCGCTGCCCCCGCTGACCTATCGGGTCATAACCGACGAATTCGGTACCCTCCTGCGCCTCGAAAACGGAGCGGAAGTCTATGAGCAAGGCCTGCAGATCCTACCGGTCCTTACCGAAGCCGTCTACAAGGGGCTTGGAGAGAGAGCCAAGGCTCTCTACGCTTCTAAAGAGGACTTTCTGGAAGATTTGACGAGAAACCTCAAGAATCCGGAATATCTCAAATCATTTCTGATCAAGGACATCAATGACCTTCTGTTTTTCCACGGCGCCGCGCTGGACACGACGAAGCAGTATTCCCTTGAGACCCTTTACGCCATTCCCACCATCGGCGAGACCGTGAAGATGAAAGGAGCCTGCTGGGTGGATACCGAGTGGACCGACGAATACTCCGCCGTGCTCCGCAGAGAGTTTGAAGGGAGCGACGCCGCGCTCGACGCGCTCCGGAATTACCTGTACCGCCTGCAGGTAGACGAAGAAGACGCCCTGAACTACGAGGAGTTCTGCAAAGAGTTCGACAAAGAAGTGACCAATGGCAAATTCAGCTTCCGTCTGGAAGACTACTTCGTTGAAGAGGTCCACCTGGACAGCGGATGGCCGATCAAGGTAATCTACGACTTCTACATGGTCGCCAAGGTCTCTGACGACGTAAACGGCACCCACCAGTCCCGCGAGATCAGCCTCATCTTTGACGAAGAGGAAGAAGGGAGCGGAGAAGAATAAGGCTTATCGCCTGTTTCTCCTTGCGGCCTTCCGGGCCTCGCGCGCGGCCTGTTTTTCGGCCTTGCGCATCTCGGCCTCACGCTGCTCCGCCTGGACGGCGGACACCGTCTTGAAGATGATCACACCGTTCTGCCCCTGCACGCCGTACATCGCGGAGGTGCCGTCCTTGAGGACCTCGATCGAATAGACGTCGTCCGGGGTGAGATAGGACACGTCGTCCGTGATGATGCCGTCCACGACGAACAGCGGCTGGGTCTGGTCGGTGTTGGTGGAGATGCCGCGCACCAGGATGCGCGGCGTGCTGCCGGTGCTGGTAGGGCCGACCGACACGCCGGGCTCCTCGCGGAGCATGTCGAAGACGGTGTTGTAGCGGGTCTTGTACTTGAATTTGTCGTTGGGCTTGTCCTGGGCGGACAAGGTGCCGCCCAGCATAAACGCGGCGGCAAGGAGCAGCAGGAATCTTTTCATTGTCAGATTGGTTAGTTCTCCGACAAAGATAGCTTTTTTTCTTATCTTTACGCCTCGGTTAACCGCTATAAGATTCAATCCAAGAGATATGAAACGCTTTTTCGTCCTCCTGCTGGCGCTGCTGGCGGGATTCTCCGCACAGGGCGCCCGCGCCCCGCGGGTCAGGCCCAACTACGACCTCGCCTCGCAATTCTCCCAGAAACGCATTTCCCAGATGGTGTTCTCCACCACCCTGCAGCCGAATTGGTTCCGCGATTCGGACAAGTTCTGGTATGCCTGGAAGACGCCCGCGGGCACGGAATACTGGATCGTGGACCCCGAGACGGGCCGCAAGACCCGCATCTTCGACATGGAGAAACTGGCGATGGAGGTCACGGCGACCGTCCGCGACCCCTTCGACGCGCAGCATCTCCC
>LUZH01000120.1 GCA_001602885.1 Bacteroidales bacterium Bact_16
GAAGATCGCCCTCGACTACGGCGCCACCATCGTCCGCATCGGCACCGCCATCTTCGGCGACCGCCAGTACTGATCCAGCGCCCCACAGCCTTTTTCTGCCTTTTCCAGACCGCGCAATCTGTGGCTCCTCCAATTGACATGCAGCCAAAGCAGATTGGTGCTCCCAATGACAGATAGCCAAGACAAATGGTACTGCCTGTTTTTCGTTATTTGCTCAATGTCAATATCTTGCGCGATTACACGGGGTGAAAATAGGACCCGTGTATTCTCGTATTCGCTTGATTATTAGCAACTTGTAAAAAACGTCCGCCATCCCTTTCCGGGCAGCTACCTTGCTTGTCGGCAACGGGCGTCCGGCTGAGAGCCCTCAAAGCTCTCGGCCGGACATCGCCCGTAACCGCCGGACGCAATGTCCGGCGGTGGTGCCAGGTCCTGCCCGGCCCCACTCCGTCATGCCCGACCTGATCGGGCATCTCTTTGGGGTGGCGTTTCTGCAAGTGTTTGTCGGTGAGGAGATTATGATTTTGCTTAGGGGGAAATGCCCCAAGGCAAAATCGGAAGTAGTTGATAGCCAGTAATATGCGAAAACGGGGTGCGGCGGGGGAGGTGATGAAGAGGTGGATGTGAGGTGTATGTTGCTGATGGATAATGTTTTAATAAACTATTATGCCTCTAAAACAAGGTATAATGTATCCTTAATATACTGAAGGTTAGCTACATACTGCTCACGGTCGGGTTTTGTGCTGGTGGCGGGCATGACAGGATGGGGACGAGGAGGTGAGAGAAGGGGTTCGGGGAATTTTTGTATATTTGTAGAATATGAGAATTCTGGTTACCAACGATGATGGATATGAGGCCAAGGGGCTGCTGACACTGGTCGGTGTCCTGCGGAAGTATGGGGATGTCACGGTGGTCGCGCCGAAGCGCCCGCAGAGCGGGATGTCGATGGCGGTGACGATGGGCTTCAAGCCTATTGCCGTGAAGCACTTGGTGCAGAAGAACGAGGCGGGGCTGGACTGGTGGTACCTGGACGGCACGCCGGCCAGCTGCATCAAGTTCGGCATCGACAATGTCCTCTGTCCGGCCCGGCCGGACCTCGTGGTGAGCGGAATCAACCACGGCAGCAACGCCGCCACCGCGTCCATCTATTCCGGCACGATCGGTGCCGCGATGGAAGGGGCGGTCAACGGGATCCCCGCGCTGGGCGTGAGCCTGGACACCTTCGACCCGGACGCCGATTTCTCCGGGGTGGAGGCCCTGCTCCCGAAGATTCTGGACCGGCTGCTCCCGCAGCTGGGCGGCCGCTACGGCGTCTTCTACAACATCAATTTCCCCGACCGCCCCGCGGCGGAGATCCGCGGTATCCGGCTCACCCGGATGGGCTACGCCCACTGGGAGCACGAATACCAGGACTACGGCCGCTTCCTGGAGCAGCTCGGCCGCGTGCCGTCCGAGGAGGACTGCCGCTACGTCGCGCACCTGGAGCCGGACGAGGAGCTCTACGTGATGGCCGGCGACTTCACGGACAACGGCGACAACCCGGCCGACGCGGACCATCTCCTGCTCGACCAGGGCTATGTGACCATCACCCCGCAGAACATCGACAACACGGCTACGGCCGAACTGGACCGCCTATGCGCTATTATCTGATAGCCGGAGAAGCTTCCGGCGACCTGCACGGCAGCAACCTCATCCGGGGCCTGCGCGCTGAAGACCCTGCGGCGGAGTTCCGCTGCCGGGGCGGCGAAATGATGGAGGCGGCCGGCGCGGCGCTCGCGTGTCATTATCGCGAGGGCGCCGTGATGGGCCTGACGGACGTGCTGGCCAAGGGCGGGCGCCTGCTGCGCGCCATCCGCGACTGTAAGAAGGACATCCTGGCGTGGAAGCCCGACGTGGTGGTGCTGATCGATTATCCCGGATTCAATATGAAGATCGCGAAATGGTGCCACGCCCGCGGCATCCGCGTCTTCTATTATATTGCGCCCAAGACCTGGGCCTCCCGCGCGAGCCGCAACCGCAAGCTCAAGGCGTGGGTGGACCGGCTCTTCATCGTGTTCCCCTTCGAGGTCCCGTATTTCACGAAAGAGGGCATCCCGTTCATCTATCAGGGCAATCCGCTCGTGGATGCGGTGGACGGCCACCGCTTCGAGCGGCCGGCGGAAGGGCGATACATCGCCCTGCTGGCCGGCTCGCGCCAGGGCGAGATCCGCCGGACGATGCCGGTCTGCATGGAGGCCGCCGACCGCTTGGCGGCCCTGCCGGGCTGGGAGGGCGTGCGCTTCGTGGTGGCGGGCGCGCCCGCCCGCAGCGAAGCGGACTACGCCCCGTTCATCGGCGGCCGCACCAACGTGGACCTGGTCTTCGGCCGGACCTACGACGTGCTCCGCTACGCCGACGCGGCGGTCATCAACTCCGGCACCGCCTCGCTGGAGGCCGTGCTCATCGGCACGCCGCAGGTGGTCTGCTGGAGCACTTCCCCCGTCACGGCCTGGATCGCCCGCCACGTCCTGCGCGTGATGGACCATATCAAGTATATCTCGCTGGGCAACCTCTGCGTGGACCGTCCGGTCTTCCGCGAACTGATTCAGGAAGACTTCAATCCGGACGCCGTCTGTGCGGAAGTCCGTCGGCTCGTGGAGGATAAGACCTACCGCGGAAAGATGCTCCTGGAGTATGCCGGAATCCGGCAGTCGCTGGGGGGCAGCGGCGCTTCCCGCGCCGTGGCCCGCGCGATGATCCGGGAACTCGACGATTTATTGCAAAGGGGTTGATTTTCATCGTAGAAAGTTGTATATTTGCACGCTTTTTGGTTAGAAGTATCGATTATTCGATTTATTAACAACTTATAGTCTTTAAAACAAATGGTTAAACTTGGTATTAACGGCTTCGGCCGTATCGGCCGTATGGTCTTCCGCGCCGCGGTTGAGAATTTCTCCAATGA
>LUZH01000121.1 GCA_001602885.1 Bacteroidales bacterium Bact_16
CCGTGGACACGACGCAGGTGGCGCCCTTCAGGCCTTGCGCTGCAGCCTTGCGGGCGAAAATCTTTTCGTAGATGCCCGTCTGCCCATACTGCGGATCGCAGAGGATGGCGACGGAAAGGTCTCCGCGCGGGTTGTTGGAGAAAGCGTGGTCGATCATCTGCTCCACCGGGCGGATGACCGGGATCCGGCAGTTCGTCGAGTGCAGGAGCGTGTCCACGTCGAAGCCGCCGTATTCCGCCAGGAACGGGTCGGCGAGCACGATGACCTTGGACGGACGCTTGGAAGAAAGGCCCTCCAGGTCGTACGGGCTGATGTGGGCGGCCGTGTCGAGGGCGGCCAGCACCCGCTGCACCGTCCGGCGGCGCAGCTCGTCGGCGCCCTGCGCGGCCAGCACCGAAGCATAGGATTCGGTGTCCTCGATGCAGGCGAAGGTCTCGCCGGCGAAGTCAGGCAGACCGTCGAAGGCGCGGGACGCGTCGACGTTGTCCCGCTCGTCGCGGAAAGAGAGCCGCTCGGCCAGGCGGTCGCAGGCGAACTCGGACCCGATGATCGTGATGTCCGAGGTCGGGCGCGGCGCGCTGCCCCGCAGCAGTTCGGCCCGCGGGCCGGTCTTCTCCGCAAGGATCTCCCGCACCAGCGGGATGGTGGGACGCGTCTCGACCTTCTGCCGTCCGCAGGATGCGGGGAGCAGCAGAAGCAGGAAAAGGAGCGGCCGGGCCGCACGTCGGCAAGTCTCGGGGATCATAGCTTGAAAAGCGCGTAAACCAGGTTGTTGATGATATAGAAGAGCAGGCCGAGCACCACGGTCAGCGACCAGTGGTGGCCTGCGATCAGGCAGAAGAGCGCGGCGGCCAGGAAGAAGGCCACCAGCGTGAGGCGCTTCACCCAGAGGACGCGGCCGTCGCCGCGGTGCATCTTGAACGAGAACATCGGGAGCTCGCACACCAGCAGCACGCACAGGCAGAGCGTCAGGAGCGGGATGAAGACCGGGCCGGACACCCAGGTCGAGAGGAACTCGACCGGTGTGTGGCAGCAATAGCAGCAGAGCGCGCCGCAGATCAGCGCGGCCGCAGGCGTGGGCAAGCCCAGGAAGCCGTCGGCCTGGCGCTCGTCCACGTTGAACTTCGCAAGGCGCAGCGCGCTGAAGACCGTCAGCACCAGGGGCAGCCAGCAGATCCAGCTCCCGTCGAAACGGTAGGTCTGCATCAGCTCGCAGAGCATCAGCGACGGCAGGAAACCGAAGCTGACCAGGTCGCAGAGCGAATCCAGTTCCTTGCCCAGGTCGGAATAGGCGCCCAGCAGGCGCGCGGCGGTGCCGTCGAGGAAGTCGAAGACGGCCGCGGCCAGCATGCAGTAGAACGCGATATCCAGCCGGTGGTGCAAGACAAAGACAACCCCCACCAGACCGCAGACGATGTTCATCGCGGTCAGGAAATCGGGGATGTATTTCTTCAGCGTCATGATTTATTTGATGCCCAGTTTCTTCTTGAGGTCCTTGGTCAGGGCGGACTTGTGGACGGTGATGTCGAGGGTCTGGGCCTTCAGGAAGGCCTCGGTGACATACCAGATGCCCTTGTACTTGCCGGTCTCGCCCCAGGAGTTCTTGACCATATAGTACTTCTTGCCGTCCTGGTCCGTGGCAATGCCGTAGATGTGCATGCCGTGGTCGTCGGTCATCGTCTTGTTGTCGAACTCGAGCTGACGGGACTCCTGCGTCGGGACGGACTCGACCACGACGACGGGAGCGGGCTTGCCCTCCTCCTT
>LUZH01000122.1 GCA_001602885.1 Bacteroidales bacterium Bact_16
CCGCCGGCGCGGCGCAGGTCGACTCCGTCGACTCCTCCGCCCGCGCCATGGACATGGTCGAAAGGAATATCAAGCTGAACGCCGACGAAGCGGCGTATACCAACTACTGCGAGGACGCCATTGAGTTTTTAAGAAAGATCCCGGAGGGCAAATACGACCTGATGATCGTGGACCCGCCGGCATTCGCCAAGCACCGCGGCGCGCTCAAGAACGCGCTCCGCGCCTACCAGCGCCTCAATGCCGCCGCCATCTCCAAGGTGGCGCCGGGCGGCCTGGTGTTCACTTTCAGCTGCTCGCAGGTCGTGGACAAGATCACCTTCGCCAACACGGTCTTCTCCGCCGCTGCCCAGACGGGCCGCAGCGTGCGGATCCTGGACCGTCTCTGCCAGGGCGCCGACCATCCGGTCAGCATCTATCATCCGGAAGGGGAGTACCTCAAGGGCCTCCTGCTCTACGTAGAATAGCTAGCTGGCGTCGGCCTCGATGAGCTCGAGGAGCTTGTCGATGGCTTCGCTGTCGGGGATGTGCCGCAGGACGGGTTCGCTCTTGTGGTAGATCGTCACCTTGCCGCCACCTTCACCCACATAGCCCCAGTCGGCGTCGGCCATCTCGCCGGGGCCGTTGACGATGCAGCCCATCACGGCGATGACCAGCCCCTTGAGGTGGGCGGTGCGCCGCTGGACTTCTTCGAAGGTGGTCTGCAGGTCGTACATCGTGCGGCCGCAGCCCGGGCAGGCGATGTATTCCGGCTTGTAGAAGCGGCGCCGGGCCGCCTGCATGATCTCGTCTTTCAGGTATTCCGAGAGGCCCGCGGAGGCGGGGATCTCGTCGATTTCGCGTTTCAGCAGCTTCGGGCCCCACTGGATGGCGGCGTCCAGCATCACGTCGCCCTTGCGGCCTTCGGCCAGGTACTGCGCGACGGGCAGTTCGTTGACGGGCGGTTCGGTCAGGGACACGCGGATGGTGTCGCCGATGCCCTCCTGGAGGAGGGAGGCGATGCCCACGCAGGACTTGATGCGGCCGCTGTCGCCCCCGCCGGCCTCGGTCACGCCGAGGTGCATCGGGAAGACCATGCCGCGCTCCTGCATCCGGCGCGCGAGCTCGCGGTAGGCCTCCACCATCACGACCGTGTTGCTCGCTTTCAGCGAGACCACGACGTTGAGGAAGTCGGCCTCGATGCACATCTCCAGCCACTCCATCGCCGCCATCGCCATCGCGTGCGGCGTGTTGCCGTAACGGTCGGTGATGTAGCGGCCCAGCGAGCCGTGGTTGAGGCCCACGCGCACGGCGGTGCCGTGCTCCTTGCAGACCGCCAGGAAGCGGGCGAACTGCGCGCGCGCCTGGTCGTGGTCGGGGTGGAAGTTGCCCGGGTTGATGCGGACCTTCTCCACGACCGGGGCCACGGCGATGGCCGTTTCCGACGAGAAATGGATGTCCGCGACCAGCGGAACCCGGCAGCCTGCTTCGCGCAGGCGCCGCCGGATCTCCGCGATGTGCGGGACGTCCTGGCGGCCCGGCACCGTGATGCGCACCATCTGGGCGCCGGCGGCGACGAGCTGGAGGGTCTGGGCCACGGTGGCCTCTACGTCGGAAGTATGGGTGTTGCACATCGTCTGGACGACGATGGGATGGCCGGCGCCGATGACGAGCTCGTCACCGACCCGGACGGGAAGGGTCTCAATGCGTGCCATATACGATTTCTCTGGCCTCCCGGCGAAGTTGGGCGGAAGTCTTGCCGGAGCGCTTGGTGAGCTGGAAATGCACGCCCACCGTGGCGATGATGTCCATCGGGTAGGTGTAGCGGTAGTAATACTTGCTGAGATAATTCGGCTCGTTGAGCGAGGACCAGGACCAACGGAACAGGGCGTTGAAATGAATCTCGACGGGATCGAACATCAGCGCGAAACCGGCGCCGCCCTGGAAGCCGTAGTCCCAGCGGCGCTCATAGGACCGGAAGGCATTCTCGAATTCCTTTTCCAGATCGGGCCCGGAGCGGGAAATGCTGTTGCGCCATCCGCCGTAGACGCCCGCGAGCGCCATGATCTTGCCCGGATGGAAGTCCACGTGGACCTGGAGGAAGGCCGGGATCTCGAAGACTTCGATGGTGCCCCGCTCGGCATGGTCCAGGTCCTGCGAATAGCCGGTCTCCGGGTCCCGGAGGAATCCGAATCCTTCGTAGCCGTGCGCCACGCCCATCGTCAGGCCGAACATCGGCAGCCGGTCGAAGAGCTTGCTGTATTTGGTGAACAGGACGCTCACGTAGCCCGGCGACACCTGCCAGGCCCGGTTGTGCCGGGCAGGAATGTAGTACATATTGTTGAAGGAGACGCCGTAGTGGACGCCGATCATGACGTAGTCGTTGATCGGCTTGACGCTGGGGGCCGTCTCCAGGGTATCGGCCCATTCGACTTCCTGCGCCCGCGCGCCCGGGGCGCACAGGAAGCAGAAAAGCAGCAGCAGGGATGCGGTGATCTTGTTTCTCATCGTGTCAGTCTGTTGGGAAAAGGGAGCCGGTGTCGACGCTCTGCGTGAGCTCGACGCTGGCCGGGATGCTGAGGTATTCGCTGCCCGAGAAGTCCACGAAGACGACCCGCTCGGGCTGGCGGTGCTCCAGCAGCGAGCCGGTGTCCACGATCGAGTTGCGGTTGCCGTCTTCCGTGATGCGGATGCGGTAGCGGCCTTCCTTGAGGTAGGGGAAGTGGAGCGTGCCGTCCTTGTCGGTGACGTAGCTGCGCAGGACCTGGTTGTTCTTTTCGCCCATCAGGTCCACGATCAGCTTGCGGTCCACGCCCGTCAGGTCGAGATCCAGGTTGCTCAGCGTCTCGTCTTTCGGGAGGCTGACGCGGACCTGGGTGCTGTCGGACCAGAACCCGTTGATGTCGCGGAAGGTGCGGTGCGGGATGCGCATCGTGTATTCGAAACCGGGCTGGAGCTTGTCCTTGGGGCGCAGGATGTAGCGCCGCAGGTTGAGCGAATCCTGCTCGACGGTGAATTCGGCGCGGGACCTGCGCTGCCGGGTGTTGATCGCGGTGAACTGGATGGAGTCGAACTGCGCCCAGATGATCGGGTTGCGGAACTCCAGTTCGAAGCCGTTCTGCTCTACCGTCTCGGGCTTGACCGTGAACTGGTAGACGCAGACCGTGTCGTCGTGCTTGAGGTTGCGGCGGATGGGCTTGGAGTAGGTCCGCTTCTCCGGCGGCAGCGCGAGCCGGACCACTTCCTGCGTGGGCATGAGCCGGCCCAGGCTGTCCGTCTTGCGGTAGTTGACGTAGATGCTCATCGTGTCCGGGGCCGCGCGGCGGCTGTTGATCCACAGCTCGAGGCTGTCCTGCAGGATGTTGAACTGGCTGATCACCTGGTCGTCGCGGTAGCCGCGGATCCACAGCGAGTCGATCCAGGCGCCCGGCGCCATGAAGGTCAGGTAGGCGGACCGCTCGGCGGTGCGCACCTTGTTGACGATATACTGTTTGGTCGGCTTCTCGCGGAAGAGCTTGAGCTCGTGCTCGCTGCGCCGCGCCAGGCAGCGGACCGTGTCCAGCATGTCGTATTTGAGGATTTCCGGGACGGTGTCGGTGGCCCGCAGGACCGGCCGGATGAGGGAGTCGATGAAGGCGACGGTCTCGGTCTCGGGATCGTAGATGTTGTTGTTGTTCTCGTCGCGGATCGCATAGAGGCGGTAGGTGGTGTCCGCGATGTAGGGGAGGGCGAAGTAGCCCCAGTCGTCGGTCTTGACCGCGGCGAAGGGGCGCCGCAGGAAGACGGCCGAGTCGGAAAGGTCCTTGTACAGCAGCACGGTGGCGCCCTTGACGGCGGCGAGTGTGTTGCAGTCGCGCACGGTGCCCGTCATCATCATCGAGTCGATCTGCTCGCCGGTGGAGAAGACGTAGGTGTAGCCCGGGAACATGTTGCCTTCGTTGGCGTCCGCGATGGCGTCGGTGAAGTTGAGCGTGTAGGTCGTGTTCGCGGCGAGCGTGTCCTCGAAGGTGATGACGAGGTTGTGCCCGCGGACGCGCGACTTGACCGGATGCTGCAGCGGCGGCGACAGGAAGATGTTGCGCGCCGTCTTGATGGTGAAATATTCGTTGAAGGTGAACACGAACGTCGCTCCGTGCGTCGGGACGCCGACGGTGCCCGGCAGCGGGTTGATGTCGATGATCAGCGGCGGGATGGTGTCTTTCTTGCCGCCGGAGGGCGCCTGCGTCGTGTTGGCGCAGGAAGGGAAGAAGAGCGGCAGCAGGCAGCCGGCCACGAGGATGAACAGGGGAAGGAATCGCTTCATGGCTTTAGATGTCTGTGCGGATTACGTCCTGGATGCCGTCGATGCGCGAGAGGCCTTCGACCATCCGCTCGAGGTTCTTCTTGTCGCGGACGAGCAGTTCGATGAATCCCTCGAACAGGCCGTCCTCCGTGGAGAGCTGCAGCTTGCGCATGTTGATCCCGAGGGTCCGGGAGATGAAGCTGGAGATGTCGTTGAGCAGGCCGAGCCGGTCGATGCCCTTGAGCGAGATCCGGATCGGATATTCCTGCTGGACGGCGCCCCACTGCGGAACGACCATCCGGTTGCCGTATTTGCTGGCGAGGCTCTCGGCCACGGGGCAGGATTTCTTGTGGACGATGACGAGGTTGTCGTTCATCGAGAAGCCGATCAC
>LUZH01000123.1 GCA_001602885.1 Bacteroidales bacterium Bact_16
AACATCTCGCGGGTGTTCACCAGGCCCAGTTCTTTGAATGAAACCTTCATAAGATATTTAATTTGTGACTAACGAATCTTTAAATCGTGCAAAAATAACTATTTTTGCGGAAAAGTCCTCATAATAGACATCATAAATGTTAGGTAAAGTCATCATATTCTCTGCTCCTTCCGGTGCCGGCAAGAGCACCGTCGTGAATCACTTGCTGGGTCTGTACCCCCAGTTCGAATTCTCCATCTCGGCCACTTCACGCTCCCCGCGCGGCCAGGAGCAGGATGGTGTCGAATACTACTTCATCGACGCGGAGCGCTTCCGCGAGCTCATCGCGCAGGACGCCTTCGTCGAATATGAGGAAGTCTACCACGACCGCTTCTACGGCACGCTCAAGAGCGAAGTCGAGCGCATCTGGCAGAAAGGCCATGTGATCGTCTTCGACGTGGACGTCAAAGGCGGTGTCAATCTCAAGAAGTATTTCGGCGACGCCGCCCTCTCCGTGCTGATCGTTCCGCCCAGCATGGAGGTGCTGGAGAAGCGCCTGCGCGGCCGCGGCACCGACAGCGAAGAGGCCATCCGCGAGCGGCTGGACAAGGCCGCCTCGGAGCTGGAGTTCGCCGCCGGCAAATTCGACCGCGACCTGGTCAACGACAGACTGGAGGAGACCTTCGCCGAGGCGGAGGCCCTCGTAGACGCCTTCCTATGCGGATAGCTGTCTACTCCGGCTCGTTCGACCCGCTCCACATCGGCCACCAGGCCATCATGGAGCGGCTTACAGCCACGCGCGAGTTCGACTGGGTCTACCTGGTCATCTCGCCGCAGAACCCGCTGAAAGACCCGTCCAAGGCCCTTTCCGCGCAGCGGCGCTACGAAGACGCCATCGCGGCCGTCCGGCGCCATCCCGAGCTGCACGTCTGGGTGGACAACATCGAGCTGGAGATGCCCGCCCCCACCTACACGATCCGCACCCTGGACGCGCTCAAGAAGCGCGAACCGGAGAACGATTTCACGCTCGTGATCGGCGCGGACAACCTGGAGAACATCCACCGCTGGCGCGACGCCGCGCGCATCCTCAACGAATACGGCGTGGCCGTCTACCCCCGCAAGGGCTACGACATGGAGCGCATGCGCGAAATGCTCCTCGAGGAGTGCCGCCATTTCCCGGTCCCGTACGTGCTGGACGCCTCGCAGGGCGCGGCCCCCGGCGCGGTCAGCCTCGAGGACCTGGACCGCTTCTACCACATCCGCCTGATCGACGCGCCCATCGTGGACATCTCCTCCACGCAGATCCGCGAAATGCAGGCGCGCGGCGAGGACGTCTCGCGCTTCCTGATGTAAAACAATGATCCCCGGCCTCACGGTCGGGGATCGCTCTTCAGTGCTGCCGGGAAGCTACTCCTTCGGGAAGGTGGCGACCTCTGCGGCAGTCAGGCCGACGGACGAGAATCCGCCGTCGTGGTAAAGGTTCTGCATCGTGACCTTGCGGGTGTAGTCCGAGAAGAGCGTCACGATGTAATCGGCACAGTCGTCGGCCGTGGCGTTGCCCAGCGGCGACATCCGGTCGGCGTACTTGAGCATGTCCTCCATGCCGGCGATCCCCTGCCCCGCGGTCGTCGCGGTGGGCGACTGGGACACGGTGTTGATGCGCACGTGCTTCGACGCACCGTAGATCATGCCGAAGCTGCGGGCGATCGACTGGAGGAGCGCCTTGGCGTCCGCCATGTCGTTGTAGCCCGCGAAGGTGCGCTCGGCCGCGATGTAGGTCAGCGCCACCACGGAGCCCCACTCCTTGAGCGCATCCTTCTCGTAGAGGGTGTGCAGCAGTTTGTGGAAGGACAGGGCGGAGATGTCGAGGGTCTTGCTCAAGAAGCCATAGTCCAACGACTCGTAAGGACGGCCCTTGCGCACGTTCGGCGACATTCCGATGGAATGCAGCACGAAGTCGAAGGGACCGCCGAAGTGTTCCATAGCGCCGTCCACGAGCGCGCCGAGATCTTCGAGGCTCGTGGCATCAGCGGCAATCAGCTTGCAGCCGTGCGCGTCGGCGAATTCCTGCAGGGAACCCATCCGCAGCGACAGGGCCGTATTCGTGAGGACGATGTCCGCGCCTTCGGCGATGGCCCGCTCGGCCACCTTCCAGGCGATGGACTTGTCATT
>LUZH01000124.1 GCA_001602885.1 Bacteroidales bacterium Bact_16
GGCATGGAGCAGAAGGGCGAATGGAAATACCTGAGCGTGTGCGCCACCTCGAGCCACGACATGGAGACGCTGCGCATGCAGTGCGACCACGATCCGGAGCCGTGGGAAGTGCGCCGGATGCTGTGGGAGTTCCTGGCTTCGCCGTCGATGCTCGCCATCTTCCCGCTGCAGGACTGGCTGGCCCTGGACAAGGGCCTGCGCCGTCCGGACCGGAACGCGGAGCGCATCAACGAGCCCGCCGACCCGCACCACCACTGGCGTTTCCGCCTGCACTTCGACGTGCGCGACCTGCTGCACGCGAGCGAGATGAACGCCGCGATGGAAGGCCTGATCAAGGACTCCTGCCGGCAGGCGTAAATCCGCTGCAGATTTGCAAAAAGGGCTGGAAGTTTTGCACTTCCGGCCCTTTTGTTTTGCCTTTAATATAAATTTGACGTGCAAAGTTTCTTTCTTCTGAGAAAAATACTAACTTTGCGCACTATTTTGAGAAATATATTTAATTTACGATAATTATGCAAAGCAAAGGTGTCATCAGAACCGTCACGATTCTCCTCTTGATTGCCTGCGCCTGGCAGCTGTCCTTCACCGCCGTGTCGGCCATCCACAACCGGAAGGCCGCGCAGCGCGCAGAGCAGATTGCCCTGGCCAGCGACGTCAGCGCCATCGACGAGGCGGACCGTGCGTATTTCCTCGATTCCATCCGGAAGATCGAAACCCGCCGTTATACGGATTCCATCTCCGGCGAGAAGGTTTATTTCGGTCAAACGTTCAAGCAGGTCCAGAACCACGAGCTCAATCTCGGCCTTGACCTCAAGGGTGGTATGAACGTCATGCTGCAGGTTCAGCTCGAGGACCTCGTCCGCGCCCTGTCCGACAACAACGTCACCCCTGAGTTCCAGCGCGCCATCGCGCTCGCCAAGGAGCGCAGCGTCAACTCCCAGAACGACTTCATCACCCTCTTCGCAGAGGCCTGGAAGGAAGTCGCTCCCGGCACCCGCCTGTCCCAGGTCTTCGGTACGTTCGAGATGCGTGACCGCATCAAGCCCGAGTCCACCGACGAGCAGGTCGTCGCCGTCATCAAGGAAGAGGCGGAGAGCGCCGTGGCGAACTCCTTCAACGTCCTGCGCAACCGTATCGACCGTTTCGGCGTGACCCAGCCGTCCATCCAGAAGATCGGCAACACCGGCCGCATCCTCGTGGAGCTCCCGGGCGTCAAGGAGCCGGAGCGTGTCCGCAAGCTGCTCCAGGGTACCGCTTCCCTCGAGTTCTGGCCGACCTTCAACTTCGATGAGGTTGCCTCCTACCTCGACGAGGCCAACGCCCGTCTGGCGGAGATCCTCTCCGTCGAGGAGACCACCGCTCCTGCCGAGGCCGCTCCCGCCGCCGAGAACGACGTCGTGGCCCAGGAGCTGCAGGCCCAGTCCGGCGAAGACGCCACCCTCGCCGCCGCCCGCAAGGCCAACCCGCTCTACGCGCTGTTGAGCCCCTCCGGGATGCGTGGCAACGCCTGCATCGGTTTCGCCGCTGCTGCCGATACCGCCCAGATCAACAAGTACCTCCGCATCCCTGAGATCGCGGCCGTGTTCCCGAACGAATTCCGCCCGATGTGGTCGGTCAAGCCGACCCAGCTCATGGCCAGCGACAATATCTACGAGCTCATCGCCATCAAGGCTACGTCCCGCGATGGCAAGGCCCCGCTTGACGGCGGCGCCGTGACCGACGCCCACGTCGACTACGACCAGCGCCGCGGCGGCACCCCGGGCGTGTCCATGACCATGAACGCCGAGGGCGCCAACGTCTGGGCCCGCATGACCAAGGAGAACGTCGGCCGCGCGATCGCCATCGTGCTCGACGGCACCGTGTACTCC
>LUZH01000125.1 GCA_001602885.1 Bacteroidales bacterium Bact_16
GACGACACGGCGCGGACCTTCGCCCCGTCGGGGAACGCCTCCGGGAAGCGCTCGAAAAGGTGCGCGGCAATCGCCTGCTGCTGGTCCCAGCCCTTGCGGGAAAGCTCGCCGTAGTGGTCCTTGACGTCGGGATACAGGCGGTCGAAGCGCGCCTTGTAGTCCTTGCCGTACTCGGTCAGGTTGTCCTTGCCCGCGGCGTCGTCCAGCGCCCGCTTGATCATGTCGTAGTTCTCCAGGCGCCAGGCATAGCGCGCGCCGTGGCGGGCGTAGTGGCTGACATAGCAGGGCTTGTAGCCCGCCGGGGCCGGTGCGAGCTGCAGGGGCTCCGTCGGGGCGACGTAGTCGGTGCCGGCGATGAGCTCCGGATGCTCCAGCAGGACCTCGCGCGCCGTCTGCGCGAAAAGAGTCCCGCCCGCGAAGGCGAGACTCAGGATCAGTATGGGTAATCTCTTCATTTATTTTCTCTTGGCGGCGAGCTGCCCGTAGAGCTTCTCAGCGTTCTCGTAGTAAAGCTTCTTGAGGACGTCGTCGCTCAGGCCGATGCCGTGGAGCGGCCAGTGGTAGGCGTGCTCGTAGTCATAGAAGTGCTCGTCTTCCGTCTCGAGGATTCTCCACTGCAGGTCATACATCTTCTGGGAAGGATGGTTGTCGGTGCCGAAGAAGATGCGGTCCTGGTACTTCTCGTAGAAGGCCTTCGTGGCGCGCGGGGTGATCGCGGACTCGACGTGGCGGGCGGAGTTGTCCAGCCAGAGGTTCGGGTGGCGGTCCATGATCTGGCCCAGCAGCTCGTAGTCGTGGGTCAGGTTCATGAAGTGGCAGGCGATGATGGTGGTGTTGGGATGGCGGTCGCAGCACTCCTCCAGCGTCTGGCAGAGCTCGTAGAGGTCGAGGATGCCGGGCTGGTTGGGATCGATCTGCCAGTGCTCGGAGTTGACGAAGCCGTCGTTGTGCTCGTCCATCGGCTCATACATCCAGATCGGGTCGCCGACGTGGATGATCAGCGGCATGCCCAGCTCGCCGCACTTCTCGAAGAGCGCGTCGTCTCGAAGAGCGCGTCGAAGCGCGGGTCGTTCATGTGCGCGGTCGGCGTCGGGACGCCCGTGGCGAAATTGGTGAAATAGGTGTCGCCGAAGCCCTTGTCGCCGACCTCGCCGACGCCGCGCGCGCCTTTCTCGAAGTCGCGCACGAGCGAGGCCACGGCCTTCTCCTCGAACTCGGGCGTGCCCCAGGCGCTCATGTCGAAGCCGCACCACATCTCGAAGACGTCGGAGACGCCCTTGTACATGTCGTAGAGCTCGTCGAATTTCTCGCCGGAGGCGTAGGTGTTGATGACCACCCGCTCGATGTTGTTCTCCTTGAGGCGGGCGGCCCATTCCTCACACTCCTTGACGTTCGCGGCATAGGCGTGGGAATGCATGTCGTACACCTTGAACTTGGCGCTGTGGGGATGATGCTCGGGCAGGTTCATGCACGGGACCGGCTTGTAGTCCTTGAGCAGGAGCGTGTCGAGATAGGACGCCTCCTTCTTGGGAGACTGACCGCAGGAAGCCGCCAGGAAGGCCGCGCCCAGGGTGATGGCAATAGCTTTAGTCTTCATCAGGAATGAAATTTTTCCGTAAGATAAACAAAGTTGCGGATCCGGTCCAACAGGCCGGACCCGCAGCAAAAAACAATCCAATATTTATTATTCAGTCTTGTCCAGGGCGAAGTGGTAGGTGGTCTTGCCGCCGCAGGTCATGTAGACGGCATCCTCCCAGTCCTCGGTGTAGAACTTGAAGTAGATGCCCACGGAAGAGCCCTTGATACCATATTTCTTTCTGGAGAGAGCGAATTCGAAGTAAGCGGTGTCGCCTTCGACCTTGTAGGTACCCAGTTCGATGGGCATCTCCTCGGACGCGGCCACGGTGTCGCCGGACGAGCAGTCATACCAGTCGGCCCAGCGCTCGTTGCTGTTCCAGAAGTTGCCTTCCAGATACCAGTCGCAGCCGAGGCCCTTGGTGGACATGCCGGTGCCGGTCAGGTCGTCGGAGTCGATGCGCATGTTCATGATGGCGCCGTCCGCGGTGCAGCCCGGGATCGTGGTGTCCAGCGCGACATAGAAGAAGATGTAGTCGGCGTTGTAGTCGAACTTGCCCCAGGACTTGCCGTCGTCGCCGACGAGCTGGAAGTCCGGATACTGGACGGCGTCCCAATCCGCGAAGGAATTGTCGTCAAGTTTGACGGCGGAAGGTTTCGCGACCAGGATCTTGCCGGCCACGACCTGCTCCTGGCCCTCGTAGACACCGGTCATCTTGATCCAGTAGTTGTCGGGCGTAGGGAAAGTATAGGTGAAGGTCTCGCCGGCGCCCGTGGTGAGCGTTTCGGCGGAGCCGTTCTGGGTCTTGAGGATCTCCCACTGCACGTCGGTCGTGTTGGGCACCACCGAGTTGAACGTGAGGGTCAGGCCGTCACAGGTATACTCGAACGCGATATCCGGAACCGGGGCGAGGTCGAGGTCTCCCATCCTCACGCAGGAGGAAAGGACGGCCGTGGCGGCGATGCAGAAGATTGCAAATATCTTTTTCATGTTCTTAGCGTATTAATAACCAGGGTTTTGCTCGCAGAGCGGGTTGTTGTCGATCTCCTTCGAAGGGATCGGGAACACCAGACGGGTGTCGTCGTGGCGGGTGAACACGCCGACGGCGTCCAGACCCGGCTTGCCAGAGGTGCTCTGGCCGGCGGTGTAGTTGGTGTGGTAGCCCCAGAAGTTGCGGACGATGTCCTTGTCGTTGCGCATCAGGTCGAAGAAGCGGTGCGCTTCGAAGGCGAACTCGACACGCGTCTCCTTGAGGACGAAGTCCACGGGATCGCCGGTGACGTCGGCCTCGGTGTAGAGGTGGGCGTCCACGTTGGCGGTCATGCGGTGCTTGCGGACCTCGTTGACGTCCTTGACGGCGTTGGCCTTGTCACCCTTGTGGGCGTAAGCCTCG
>LUZH01000126.1 GCA_001602885.1 Bacteroidales bacterium Bact_16
TTGTTGCACTTGGCAACGGTGCAGCTCATCGCAGGGTCGCTCTCCTGATAGCGGAGCTTGAGCTCCTTGAAGATGCCGTTGATGTGGCGCAGGGCCGCCGTGGCCTTGTCGGCCGGGATGGCCACGACCGCCTCGGACTCGAACGGGATGGCGTTGCGCAGGCTGCCGCCGGTGAAGTCGGACACCTTGGCGCCATACTTCTCGATGAGCGGGATCAGGGCGCGGACCATCACCTTGTTGGCGTTGGCGCGATACAGGGAAATGTCCATGCCGGAGTGGCCGCCGGCCAGACCGCGGATCACGATCTTGTAGCCGATGTAGCCACGCGGGGTGGTGAGCGTCTTGTACTTGAAGTCGGCCACGGCGTCCAGGCCGCCGGCGCAACCGATGCAGAGCTCCTTCTCGTCCTCGGAGTCGAGGTTGAGGAGGATGTCGCCGTGCAGGATGCCGGGCTTGAGGGCGTCGGCGCCGCTCATGCCGGTCTCCTCGTCGTAGGTCACGAGCACCTCGACGGGGCCGTGCTTGACGGTCTTGTCCTCGGCCACGGCCATCGCCAGCGCGACGCCCAGGCCGTTGTCGGCGCCGAGCGTGGTGCCCTTGGCCGTGACCCACTCGCCGTCGATGACGGTCTCGATCGGGTCCTTGAGAAAATCGTGGACGGTGTCCGCCGTCTTCTGCGGCACCATGTCCATATGTCCCTGGAGAATGACTCCCTTGCGGTCCTCATAGCCGGGGGTGGCGGGGACGCGCATGATCACGTTGCCGGTCTCGTCGGCAAATGCCTCGACCTTGTGCTCCTTGGCCCAGTCGAGCAGATACTTCCGAACAATCTCCTCGTGCTTGGAAGGACGGGGACAACGGGTAAGTCCGTAGAAATTGTTCCAGACAACAGCTGGTTGAAGATCTTTGATAGTCATAGTGAATTGTTTTTAATTTATTGGATCAGGCAAAGCGCCGGTGGGTCCACAGGTAGTTGGCGGGTTGCTCCCGGATATCCTGTTCCACCAGCGTATAATATTGTTGCATAATGTCTTTCAGGTCCATCTTCGAAGCGTCTTCGCAGATGGGCGTATAGTGCAGGACGTAGTGGCCGCGGCGCTCCCGGCGCATGCTCAGGTACGCCACCGCCATGCCGAACTTGCGGGCGAGCGCCGCGGCGCCCGTCATCGTCTGCACCCGCTGGCCCAGAAAAGTGACTTCCATGTTGGCCGGCGAGGCGAAGTAGGGACGCTGGTCGGTGTTGACGTTGTACACCTTCTTTTCGTCCTTGTGGTTGAACGCATAGCGGACGAGGTCCTTGCTCTCGATATAGCCCGTGAAGCCCTTGCGGTCCCGCAGCGGCGCGAAGCGGTTGTCCCGCATGACCGCGTCCCAGGCCCGGCTGGACAGTTCGCGGTACACCACGCAGAAGTTCTGCTCGGAGAAGGGGAGCGGGGTGTCGGTGTAGTTGTAGGAACCGATGCCGCCGAAGAGCTCCCAGTTGCCGCAGTGCGAGTACATCACGACCAGGCTGGGCGCGGCCTCGAAGAGCTGCGCGGCCACCTCCGGGTTCTCGATCTCCACCAGGCGCTGCCGGCGCAGGCGCTCCGGCCGGCGGCAGCCGCCGAACCAGACGGCCTCGGCGATGATCTCGCCGAAATGCCGGTAGAACTCCTTGCGGATCGGTTTGAGGTCCCAGATGTTCACGTCGGGAAAGGCTTTGGTCAAGTTGTGCATCACCTCGTCGCGGCGATAGCGGAAGACGCTTTCCGCCAGCCAGGAGACGAAGCGCCCCAGCGCGTAGTGCGCGCGCAGCGGCAGCAGCCCCAGCAGGCGGAGCAGCCCTTTCAGAAGCCAGGTCCCGATCTTGCGCATGGACTACTCGGCCGTGGCCGCGTTGATGCGCTTGAGCATGGCGAACATGATGCCGCCCGCGACGACGCAGAGCGCCATCAGGATGGCCCAGTTGGCCCAGAGCGGGACGTTCATCCACAGCAGGCCCGGGATGGAGCTGAGGTAGTTGCCCACGGCCGTGGAAGCGAACCAGAGACCCATCATCAGGCCCTTGTACTTGGGCGGCGCGACCTTGGACACGAAGGAGATGCCCATCGGGCTGAGGAGCAGCTCGGCGAAGGTCAGCACGAGGTAGGTGCTGATCAGGTACATCGGGACGACGGGATCCGGCGCCACGGTGCCCTGCAGGGCGGCCGGGGACGGCTGTCCGACGGAGCCCATGATCATGATGAGGTAGCCGAGGGCGGCCACGAACATGCCGAGACCGATCTTGACCGGGGCGCTGGGCTCCTTGCCCTTCTTGGCGAGCGCGCTGAAGATGGCCATCGAGATCGGGGTCAGGAAGACCACGTAGAACGGGTTGAACTGCTGGAAGAGCTGCGGCTGGATGTCGAGCACGGCGGGCATGCCCTTGTAGAGCCAGAGGGCGCCGCCCCAGAGGGCGAGCGTGATGACGCCGCAGGTGATCTTGCCCTGTGCCTTCTCAGACTGGAAGGCGCCGAACAGCGTGTAGATGGAGGCGGCGATCAGCGCGAGGATCCAGATGTTGAAGCCGAGCTTCGGCCAGCCGGTGGCGGTGCTCTGCGTGTAGTCGCGGGCGAACCAGGTCAGCGACTGACCGTTCTGGTGGAACGCCATCCAGAAGAAGATGACCACGGCGAAGACCATGACCAGCGCGACGACGCGCTCGCGGGTCTGCTTCGGGGACAGCTCCACGCTGGTGTTGCCCTGGGCGGCAGCCTGCTTGGCGTTGACGTCGGCGTGCTTGAACCAGTTGCGGCAGAAGAAGTAGATGGCGATGGAGATGATCAGCGACACGCAGGCCACGGCGAAGCCCATGTTGTAGGCCGAGGACAGGTGCTCGATGTAGTAGGCGCTGAAGACCGAAGGATCCATGGCCGACACGGCGGCGTCGGGCATCACGGACTGCAGCTCGTCGAGACGGGCGGCGTTGTCCGCGCTGATGGTGCCGTCGAGCAGCTGGTGCGCCAGGGCGGGGATGTCGGCCTTGTAGACGAGGCCGGCCTTGCCGAGGAAGCGGTTGGTGATGGCCGTCGCGGCGGACGGGGCGAACATCGCGCCGATGTTGATCGCCATGTAGAACAGGCTGAACGCCGAATCGCGCTTGGCGGAATATTTCGGATCGTCATACAGGTTGCCCACCATCACCTGGAGGTTGCCCTTGAACAGGCCCGTGCCCACGCTGATGAGGAACAGGGCGCCGATCATCAGGGCCACGCCCAGGCCGTTGGCGGCCGTCGGGATGGAGAGGGCGAGGTAGCCGACGAACATCACGCAGATGCCGGTGACCACGCACTTGCCGAAACCGATCTTGTCGGCGAGCCAGCCGCCGACAACGGGCATGAAGTAGACGAGGGCGAGGAAAATCGAGTAGAGCTGGCTGGCGGCTGCCTGCTCCCAGCCGAACTTGGCCTGGAGGAACAGCATGAAGATGGCCAGCATGGTGTAGTAACCAAAACGCTCGCCGGTGTTGGCGAGGGCTAAGGCATAGAGACCTTTAGGATGTCCTTTGAACATAAACAGTGATAGTAAGTTTTAGTCGTATCTACAAAGATAACAAAAAAAAGGCCACCCTGCAAGTGCAGGGCGGCCAATTCGGAGACGCCGATTCCGTCGGCGGAGCAGGCTTTACTTCATCCAGGGCCAGCGCTTTTTGCGCTTGCGCTTCTCCCGGCGCTCGGCGCGCTGCTGGCCGATCATCTCGTAGATGGTGTTCCAGTCGGGGATGCCGCCCAGGTTGCGGTCGTCGATGTAGACGTCCGCGATGACCTTGGCGGTGTAGCGCGGGAACAGCGCGTCCGGCGGGTTGTTGCTGTTGATGGAGTAGAAGTCCAGCCCCCTCTCGTGACAGAAGGCGACTGCCTCGTCGAGCAGTTCCTCCTCGCGGGACGTGAACAGGATGAGCCGGTTGCCCTCCTCCTGCAGCACCTGCAGGGTGTGGATGGCAAAGGGGAGTTCCTTCCCGATCTCAGGGTACTTGTTCTCGACGATGGTGCCGTCGAAATCGACTGCGATGGTCATGTTTATTTACGTTTGAAAATGCCGAGGAAACCTTTCTTCTTGGGCTCGTCGCCATAACCGTAACCATAGCCGTAACCGTAGCCATATCCGTAGCCGTAACCGTAGCCGTAGGAGCCGAAGCCGTAGCCGCGGTGCTTCTTGATCTGCGGTCCGTTGAAGACGATGGCCATGTTGTGCAGGTTGCGTTTCTCGTTGAGCTCGTCCAGCTGCGGGAGGATACGGCGGTCAAGCTGGCCGCTGCGCAGGATGAACAGGTTGATGTCCACGACGCGGTTCATCACCAGCGGGTCGGCGAGCATCTGGATAGGCACGCCGTCAAGCAGGACGTAGTCGTAGCTCTTGCGCAGCTCGGCCACCAGCTCGTCCAGGCGCGGGCGGCCCAGCAGCTCGGTCGGGTTGGGCGGGACGGCGCCGGCGGGGATGAAGTCGATGCCGCTCTTGACGTCCTTGTAGAGGATGTCGTCGATGGTCAGGTCGAGGTCGTAGAGATAGTTCGACAGGCCCTTGGTCTTGTGGCGGAGGTTGAACACGCCGGACAGGGAGCGCTTGCGCATGTCGGTGTCGACCAGCACCACGCGCTTCTGCGCGTCGGCCAGACAGGCGGCCATGTTGGCCGTGATGAACGTCTTGCCGGACGAAGAAGAGTAGGAGGTGGTGGCGATGACCATCGGCAGCTGGCACTTGGCGTCCAGGAAGCTGAGGTTCGTGCACATCATGCGCATGGCTTCCGTGAAGATGCTGTGCGAGGTCGGGTCGTAGACGAACGGCGACGGGTCGTCCTTACCGGGCTTGTGCTTGCTCGTCTTGAAGACGATGCCGCGCAGGGTGCTGTTGAGCGGGATCTCCGCGAGGAACGGCACGTCGATGTTCTCCTCGATCTCCTTGCGCGTGCGGATCTTGGTGTCCAGGAACAGGCGCGCGATCAGGATGACGGCCGGGATGAGCAGGCCGATGAGGATGGCCAGCATGAAGATCTTCATGCGCTGCGGGGCGGTCGGGGTCAGGTT
>LUZH01000127.1:0-5168 GCA_001602885.1 Bacteroidales bacterium Bact_16
AGAATTGCTAAAATGTCAGACTGCTTCACGATCAGATACTTTTTGTCCTCGACCGTCACCTCGGTGCCGGCGTACTTGCCATAGAGGACCTGGTCACCGACCTTGACCTCCATCGGCTCGTCCTTCTTGCCGGGACCGGCCGCGAGGACCGTGCCCTGCTGGGGCTTCTCTTTCGCCGTATCGGGGATGTAAATACCGGATGCCGTCTTGGTCTCAGCCTCCTTGGGCTCGATCAGGACTCTGTCTGCTAAAGGTTTGATCATAATGCTATGTGTTTTTGATTTGAATCAACTATGCCGCGGCAATGCGCGACAGCAGCATTAAAATCAAGGTCCGTGCCAATGACAAATTGTCAAACACGCGTCTCAGGCGCCCGGAAAGAGGATCTGCCAGAGCACGATCCCGACGGAAACGCTCACGTTGAGCGAGTGTTTGGTCCCCGACTGGGGAATTTCGACGGACAGGTCGGCGGCGTCCACGACGTCCTGCCGGACGCCGTCCACCTCGTTGCCGAAAACGACCGCATAGCGGCGGCCCGGCTCGCGCCGGAAACGCTCCAGCGAGACGGCGTGCTCCGTCTGCTCGGCGCAGACGACCGTCCAGCCCTCCGCCTGCAGGCGCCGCACGAGCTCGAGCGTGTCGGCGACGTGCTCCCAGGGCACGCTCTGCTCGGCGCCGAGCGCCACCTTGTGGATCTCGGCGGAAGGAGGCGTGGCGCAGATGCCGCACAGCCAGACCTTGTCCACCTTGAACGCGTCGCCGGTGCGGAAAGCGCTCCCGACATTGTGCGCGCTGCGGATGTTGTCCAGCACCAGCACGATACCCGAAGGAGGCAACTCGCGGTATTGGTCCGCCTTGATGCGTCCCAACTCGATATTCAGCAATTTCCTGTCGCTCATACAGCGCAAAGATACGGAAAAGTTACTATATTTGTGGCTCATTTTTAAGTCGTATGAAACAGGACATCAAAATCTTCGATCTGATCAAAAAGGAACACGAGCGCCAGAAGTCCGGCCTCGAACTCATCGCTTCGGAAAATTACGTTACGGACGAGGTCCTCTCGGCCATGGGGTCCATCTGCACCAACAAGTATGCAGAGGGTTATCCCGGCAAGCGCTACTACGGCGGTTGCGAGGTCGTGGACCAGATCGAACAGCTGGCCATCGACCGCCTGAAGGAGCTCTACGGAGCCGAATGGGCCAACGTGCAGCCGCACTCCGGCGCCCAGGCCAACATGGCCGTGACGATGGCCGTCCTTCATCCCGGCGACACCTTCATGGGACTCGACCTCAGCCAGGGCGGTCACCTCACCCACGGCTCTCCGGTCAACGCCTCCGGCCTCCTCTACAACGCCGTGGCCTACGGCCTCAACCCTGAGACCGGCCGCGTCGACTATGACAAGATGGAGGAGCTCGCCCTCGAGCACAAGCCCAAGCTCATCATCGGCGGCGCCTCGGCCTACTCCCGCGAATGGGACTACGCCCGCATGCGCGCCATCGCCGACAAGGTGGGCGCGATCCTCTGGATCGACATGGCCCACACCGCCGGCCTGATCGCCGCCGGTCTCCTCGAGAATCCTGTCAAATACGCCCACATCGTGACCTCCACCACGCACAAGACCCTTCGCGGTCCGCGCGGCGGCGTGATCCTCATCGGCAAGGACTTCGACGACCCGCAGGGCCGCACCACGCCCAAGGGCGTCGTCAAGAAGATGAGCCAGGTCATCGACTCCTACGTCTTCCCCGGCGTGCAGGGCGGCCCGCTCGAGCACGTCATCGCGGCCAAGGCCGTGGCCTTCTTCGAGGCCCAGCAGCCCGAATACATCCAGTACCAGAAGCAGGTCGTCGCCAACGCCCAGGCCATGTGCGCCGAGTTCCTGCGCCGCGGCTACAAAGTCGTCAGCGGCGGCACGGACAACCACCTGATGCTGATCGACCTCCGCGGCAAGTTCGACGAGGTGACCGGCCGCATCGCCGAGCAGCAGCTCGAGCTCGCCGCCATCACCCTCAACAAGAACATGGTTCCCTTCGACACCCGCAGCCCGTTCCAGACCTCCGGTTTCCGCATCGGCACCCCGGCCGTGACCTCCCGCGGTTTCGTGGAGAAGGACATGGTCGACATCGTGGCCCTCATCGACGAGGTCCTCGCCTCCTGCGCCAAGCACGTCGAGGCCCTGACCGTCAAGAAGGGCGAAGAGCTGACCGCCGCCCAGAAGGCCTCTCTCGCCGAGCACCAGACCGTGCTGGACGACGTCAAGCGCCGCGTCCACCAGATGACCGCCGGCGTGCCCCTCAACAAATATTAGCAGGGGCGCGGCAAGCGCAAATAAAAACGTGGAGGTCGGAACGCCTCCACGTTTGTTTTTCTTATAAGTCAACTCAGGCCTTCAGGCCCGCGATGACGGCGGCGGTGAACCCGGCCTCCTCCATCGCATTGAGTCCGCGGATGGTGATGCCGCCGGGCGTGGTCACGCGGTCGATCTCCGCCTCGGGATGCGAGCCGCGCGCGTCCAGCAGCGCCGCGGCGCCCTTGACGGTCTGCAGTGCCGCTTCGATGGCTTCCTTCGGATACAGGCCCAGCTCCACGCCGCCCTCTGCGGAAGCGCGGGCATAGCGGAGCGCGAAAGCGATGCCGCAGGAAGCGAGCATCATCCCGGCATGCAGGCGCTTCTCGTCCACGACGGCCGTCTTGCCGACGGCGTCGAACAGGCCGCGCACCTGCGCGAGGGTCTCGGCATTGCCCGCGATCTCGTGGATGAAGGTCATGCTCTCCCCCACCTCGATGGCCAGGTTCGGGATCACGGTGTAGAGGCCCTTGAGCCCGAAGCCCGCCACGAAACCGGACAGGTCCGCCGCCGGGATGCCGGCGGCGAAGGACACGAGCACCTTGCCGGCCAGGGCCGGCTTCAGCTCCTCCAGGACGCTCTGGACCAGCCAGGGCTTGACGCCGAGGATGACGACATCCGCACCGCCCGCGGCGATGGCGTTGTCGCTGCATGCCTGCAGGCCACGGGCGACAAACTTCTCGAGGGTCGAGCTGTGCTTCGCCGTGACGGTGATGCGGACGTCAGGCAGGGCGCCCGCGAGGCCCAGGGCCGTGGCGCCGCCCATATTGCCGGCGCCGATGATCGCGATATTCATACCGATTGGATTTATTGCTTGCAAATATATGCAAAAAGTGCCTCCGAATCAACCCCTTCGCGCACCCGGGTGCCCTTGGCCTCGAAGAGGTCGAGCGCCTCGATGCAGAGGTAGTCGACGTAGTCGTTCCAGCGGTCCCCGCTGTGGCTGCGGACCCATTCGAGCGTCACGTTCAGTTCCCGCTCCTTCTTCACCTGCCGGTAGAGGTCGACCAGGTCGCCGTCCTTGCGGCTCCGGACCTGCCCCGTCAGCAGCGCGATGCCGCTCTCGCAGTCGCTCCGCACCAGCACGCTGCTCCGCTCGGGCACGTGCAGCAAGGCGTGGATGATGGCCGCCAGCTCCTGCCGGTGGCTGGTCGAATAGCGGCTCGCCTCGCTCCACTGGTAGAGGACGCGCTCGGCGTCGCGGTCCAGCACGATGCAGGCCGCCGCCCCGAAATTCTTCGGGACGAGGTAGCTTCCGTCCGTGTAGGCGTAGTAGTCGTATTGCGGCTTGCCGCTCTCCCGGAAGTCCCAATATCTCATAGGCAACGACCGAGCGTGGTGTCGCGGTTGCGGAACGCGTCGAGGTTGAAGCGCAGGGAAAACTGCTGCTGCCAGCCCATGAAGCCGCTGCCGGTGAAATGGAACCTGGCGGCCAGGCGCAGGGAGAAGTAGTGGCTGATCTGCGGGATCCAGGCCACTTCGGTGTAGTTGTAGAAGTCCTTGTAGAGCGGCGTGCCGAAATAGAGGTTGACGCCGTAAATGCCGCCGTTGGGATCGTGCTCGAAGAAATGCGGAATGAGATTGCCGCCCAGGTAGGTGACGTTGCTCACGCCGACGTTCCAGCGGCGCGCGGTCAGCTTCATCTCCCCGCCCGCAGGGAAAGACGGATGCGATTCGCGGGCCCGGGCGAACTGATAGCCGACCAGCGCCCCAAGCTGCATGGAGAGCTCCTGCCAGGCGGTGCGGTGGGAGAAATCCATCTTCAGCCAGGGCTGAAGCAGGTGGTTGTCGATGACTTCGGGCGCGAGCTCCGAGCAGGCGTAGTGGTAGAAGCTGCCCGTCCAGCCGAGCGAGAGCCAGCGTGCGGCAGCCCAGCGGCCGAAGGAGATCACCTGGAAGCGCTCGCGGCGGTCGCGGCCGTACTGGCCCATCCAGTCGCAGGCCAGCTCGGTGTAGAAGCGCTCGCCGCGCCACTTCAGGAGCACGCCCTCGACGTAGCGGTCGGTGTTGCGGTACATCCCGGAGAAGAAAGCTTCGGAGTAGGCACCTTCCATATAGCGGCGCGGGAAGATGCCCGCCAGGCCCTCGAACACGCCGCGCTTCGTCTGCACGTGCGCGTCATAGAAGAGGACCGGCTCCCGGACCAGGTTGGCCCAGGTCTGCGAGCCCAGGTCGTAGGCCAGTTCCGCACCGACGGCGAGCCGATGGTGCACCTGGCGCGACTGCCGGATGCTGAACCCGACCGTCGGCGCGAACACCACGGTGTTCATCGTCCCGGAAGGGATGAAGGCGTCGTTGGAGTACGCGAATTCGCGGTTGTCGAAAATCAATTGGAAATCAGCGTCGTATTCCCAGCTGAAGCGGTTGCGCCCGGTCATTTCATCGACCACGGTGATACGCTGGCGCTGGGCCGTGGCGGGAAGCGCCAGGGCGACGAGCAAGGCAAGACAGAATGCTTTTCTCATATGCTTGCAAAGTTACGATATAAATATGGAAAAGCCAATCGGCCGGTGCCCGAGGCGCTAGGAGTAGCTGTGCATGCCGCCCAGGAACAGGTTGACGCCGAAATACGTCACCAGGACCGCCAGGAATGCGAGGATGCAGAACACGTGGAAGAAGCGCGGGCGGCGGAAAGCCGCGAGCGAACCGCCGTGCAGCGCAGCCGCATAGATGAGGACCGTGACCAGCGCCCAGGTCTCCTTGGGGTCCCAGGACCAGTAGCTGCCCCACGAAATGTTGGCCCACACGGCGCCAAGGAAAGTGCCGAAGGTCAGCAGGAACACGGCCGGATACAGGATCAGCAGGCTGACGTCGCGCAGGCGCT
>LUZH01000127.1:5182-5580 GCA_001602885.1 Bacteroidales bacterium Bact_16
GACTGCAGCACCGGCATCAGGTGCGTGATCTGCGGATTGGCGCTCGCCAGCGAGGCGAGGAGCATCGTGAAGCCCGCGAGGATCAGTCCGAGCGGCTGCACGAGCGCGAAGCGCCGCCAGAGCAGCAGCATCGCGAGCGAGCTCAGCCACGCCATCAGCAGCATCACGCTGTAGCTGCCCGCGAAAGGAGCGTGGCCGGACACATACCAGCGCAGGCCCAGCACCACGGTCAGGTAGCAGAAGAGCAGCAGCGCGACGCCGGCCAGCACGCGCTGCAGCCAGCGCGGCGTCTGGCGGCCGCGCGCCATCAGGATGCCGCTCAGGACAAAGACCAGGATGCCCAGCGTGATGGACGCCATGAACGGCACCATCGGCCGCGAGATGCGGTTGTAGAAGCG
>LUZH01000128.1 GCA_001602885.1 Bacteroidales bacterium Bact_16
CAGGCATTCACCCTGCCTGACAACGTCGACATCGAGGCCATCAAGGCCAACATGACCAACGGTGTGCTCGGCATCGTGCTGCCGAAGAAGACCCCGGAGAAGCAGATTCCCGCTTCCCGTCACATTGCGATCGAATAAGCGCTTCCCGCGCGTTCCCTCATTTGCCCGCAGCCCCGCTGCGGGTTTTTTTGTGCACGAAGATGGAGACGATGGCGCAGAAGCCCATCAGGAAAGGATAGTAGAGGTGCGGGATGATGGCGGCGGGCGAGATGCCCGCCAGGCCCGCCGCCATCAGCAGCTGCGCCCCGTACGGGATCAGGCCCTGCACCAGGCAGGAGAAGGTGTCCAGCAGGCTGGCCGTCTTCTGCGGCGGCACGCCGAACCGCTCCGCGATGTCGTGCGCGATGCCGCCGGTGGTGATGATCGCCACGGTGTTGTTGGCCGTGCAGAGGTTCGCCAGGCTCACGATGCCGGCGATGGCCGCTTCGGCGCCCCGCCGGCCGCGGATGCCCTTGGACAGCGTCCCGATGATGAAATCGAGGCCCCCGCCGACGCGGATCAGCTCCAGCAGGCCGCCGGCGAGCAGGGTCACGATGATCAGTTCCGACATCCCGGCGATGCCCTGGCCCACGGCGCCGAGCCAGTCCACCCAGGTCAGGTCGCCCATCGCGAAGCCCATCAGGGCCACGGTCGCGATGCCGGCCGACAGGACCACGGTCACGTTGAGCCCGCAGAGGGCCAGCACGATGATCAGCAGGTACGGGATCGCACGGTACCAGTCCGCGGCCGCCTGGACGGGCGCCTCAGTCACTTCCCCGCCCCGGATCACATACAGGACGGTCACAATCAGGAAGGCCGGCAGGACGATGCGCAGGTTCGCCCGGAACTTGTCGCGCATCTCGCAGCCCGCCGCCCGCGTGGAGGCGATGGTGGTATCGGAGATGAAGGAAAGGTTGTCGCCGAAGAACGAGCCGCCCACGATCACGGCGGCCATATACGCCTCCGGGATGCCGCACTGGGCGGCGATGCCCGCGCCGATCGGGACCAGCGCCACGATGGTGCCCACGCTCGTGCCCATGGCCATCGACATGAAGCAGGAGGTCACGAACAGGCCGGAGAGCAGCCAGCGGGGCGGCACGGCGCCCAGCATCAGCGACACGGTCGCGTCCACGGCGCCGATCTGCCGGGCCGTCTGCGCAAAGGCGCCGGACAGCAGGAAGATCCAGATCATCAGCAGCACGTTGGGATGCCCCGCTCCGCGGGAAAATGCGGCCAGGCGTTCCGTCAGCGGGCCGCGCGTCACGGCGACGCCGTAAGCGCCCGCGAGCAGGAACGCCGCAGACACCGGCACCTTGTAGAAATCCCCCGCGACCACGGAAGACACAAGATACACCAAAAGGAAAACCACCAACGGGCTGACGGCCAGCAGGCCCTTCGATACACTACCTTTCACCATTCTTGACGCTTAACGGCACAAAATTAAAAAAAATCCCTATATTCGCTCTTCCAACCAACTGCTTATGTTCAAGCTATTCTCCGCCCTGTTCGCCGTTGCGACCGCCGTTTCCTGCTCCATGCAGCAGCCGGCTTTTCCCGTTGCAAAGTTCACCACGCCCTCCGGCGAAGAGGTCGCGGTCTCGATGATCCATCACGGTTCCATCGCCTTGAACTACAAAGGATTCAACATCCAGGTCGACCCCGTCCAGAAGATGGGAGAGACCGAGATCGACTATACGGCTTTCCCCAAGGCCGACTGCATCCTGGTCACCCACGAACACGGCGACCACTATGACCCCGCCGCCATCGAGTTCCTCTCCAAAGCCGGCACCCGCGTGCTTCTCAACCCCGCGACGCAGGCCCTGCTGGGCCGCGGCGAGGCCGTCGCCAACGGCGACACCCTCCGCGTCGGCCCCGTCGGCCTGGTCGTCGTCCCGGCCTACAACATCACCGAGGACCATCTCCAGTTCCATCCAAAAGGGCGTGACAACGGCTACATTCTCGACTTCGACGGCCTGCGCATCTATGTGTCCGGCGACACCGAAGACATCGTGGAGATGCACACCTTCGGCCCCGTCGACGTGGCTTTCCTTTCGGCCAACCAACCCTACACGATGACCACCACCCAGTGCGTCGAGGCTGCGATGACCCTCCGTCCCGGGACCCTGGTCCCCTACCACCTCTCCGACACCAACGTCCAGGAGATCAAGAACGTACTCGACTCCAACGACTCCGGCATCGAAGTCCTCCTCTACGAAGAGCTCCGCTAGGCCCCCGGCCCAGATTCCCCACCAGGTCACGTCAAAGACAGCGTGCGCTGGAATCCGCTGATTCACTGCTTTTTAAGCTTTTATCCCTGCCTTAAAACCGGCAAGGACAAAAGCTTAAGTTATTGATATACATTTCCTTGCAGCGCACACCCAGCCAAGTAACATAACTTGTCTTTCACCCGCCGGGCAGCTTCCGCTATTCCGGCAGCGAGCACTCCGTCTGAGAGCCCTCAAAGCTCTCAGACGGAGATCGCTCGCAGCAGCCGAGCCCCGTAATGCGAGGCTGCGGTGCCAATTCCTGCCCGGCCCCGACAATGAGCAGCAAATAGCTGATCGTCAGTATATTAAGAATACATTATACCTTGTTTTAGAGGCATAATAGTTTATTAAAACATTATCCATCAATAACATACACCTCACATACACCTCTTCATCAACTCCCTGCCGCACCCCGTTTTTGTATATTGTTTATTATCAGCATATTCCTGTTTTGCTTAGGGGAGAAATCCCCAAAGCAAAAACATAATCACCTCACCGACAAACACTTGCAAAAACGGCTCCTTTGGAGATGCCCGATCAGGCCGGGCAGAATCTGGCACCACCGCCGGACATTGCGTCCGGCGGTTACGGGCGATGTCCGGCCGAGAGCTTTGAGGGCTCTCAGCCGGACGCCCGTTGCCGACAAGCAAGGTAGCTGCCCGGAAGAGAGAAGACCGTGCCCGTTGCCGCGAAAAGAGGAGGCTGCCCGGCGGGGAAAGAGTTGGGGGTGGTCGACAAGCAAGGTGGATGCCCGGGAAGGGATGGCGAGCGTTTTTTACAAGGTGCTAATAATCAGGAAAATACGAGAATACACGGGTCCTATTTTTACCCCGTGTAATCGCGTAAGATATTGACATTGAGCGAATAACGAAAAACAGCCAACGTATCATTTTGTATCGTCCTGAAAAAAGTTTACCAAAAAAGGTAACTATTTATGGACTACAAAGTGTATCGCGTATCGCAGCGCGCGCAAGGAAAAATGCTGCGAGAGTACTTCTCCGGGGTCCCGGTCGGAGCATTGTCAAAAAGGTATGGATACAGTGAGAAGAAAATATTATCGCTGGCATCGGAGTACAAGCAAGGGAAAATCGATATCTTTGACGATCGGGATAAACGCAGGCTAGCATTGTCTATGATGAGCCACGAAGAAGAAGTAAAGCTCCTCCAGGACAAGATCAAGGC
>LUZH01000129.1 GCA_001602885.1 Bacteroidales bacterium Bact_16
TTCATGACCGGCCTCGAGCGCAACGCCGACCTGGTCCACATGGCCACCTACGCCCCGCTCTTCGCCCATGTGGAGGGCTGGCAGTGGCGCCCCGACCTGATCTGGTTCGACAACCTGCGCTCCGTGCGCAGCGCCAGCTGGCACGTCCAGGCGCTGTATTCCGAGTTCCGCGGCCAGCAGGTCCTGCGCACCACGCTGGACGGCGCCTTCGTGACCGGCGCCGAGGGGCAGGACGGACTCTTCGCCAGCTCCGTGCTGGACGGAGACAGAATCTACGTCAAGGTGGTCAACACGGCCGACGCGCCGCGGACCCTCACGCTCAATTTCTCCGGGCTGAAGAAGAAGCGCAGCGTCAGCCCCGTCGAGCGGGTGCGCTTCACCACGGACAGACTCTACGAAGACAATACCCTGGATGCGCCCGAGCAGATCGTGCCCGTCCGCGAGGCCCTGTCCGAGGCTTCGGAGATCACCCTGCCTCCCTGCTGCTTCGACATCTATGTATTCACGCTGAACTCGAACAAGAAGTAATATGAAGAAGATCATCGCCACCCCCGAGGCCCCCAAGGCCGTCGGCCCCTACTCCCAGGCCGTGGAGCTCAACGGCACGCTCTACGTTTCCGGCCAGCTGCCGGTCGATCCCGCCACCGGCAAGATGGCCGAAGGCATCGAGGCCCAGACGCGGCAGGCACTGCGCAACATCGGCGCCATCCTCGCGGCCGCCGGGCTCGGCCACGCCGACATCGTCAAGACCACGGTCCTGCTCGCCGACATCGCAGACTTCGCCGCGATGAACGCCGTCTACGCCGAGTTCTTCCCCACCGACAAGCCCGCGCGCGTCTGCTACCAGGTGGCGGCCCTGCCGCTCGGCGCCCGCGTCGAGATCGACGCCGTCGCCGGCCGCTAGCTCCGCTTTTTCACTCCCCGGGCACGTTTAACCCCCATTTTGTGCCCGGCAGCACTGAACTGGCCGGAAACGTTTGGCGGTGAGGGGGAAACGTTTAGGGGTGAAAGTTAAACGTTTAAGTTGGGGGAAGGGCTTTTTCTTTTCGGGGAAATGTCGTAATCTTGCGGTGGAGTGATGCCTGAGTCAAACTATAAAAACTTTACACATGGAATCTTTTAACCCTTCGCTTCCCGCCGCTCCATCCCGGGAAGCCCGGATCCAGGCGATCCTGAATGAGCAGCGCGCTCTGGCGCACGACGCCCTGGACGATTTGATGCACGAAGCCTTTCTCGAAATCGGCGCTTTGCTTTCTGCACCTGACGGTGCCGGGGCGCCGGCGGCCGCTCCGACCCACGCCGTCGCCGGGTTTTCCTCCCGCACGCTCCAGATGATCCGGCAGCACCACGACGCCGGCGATCTCGCCGAATGGCTCACCTCCGGCGCCGAAGGCAACAAAAGCACCTGCATCACCCAATTCCTGAACCTCAACGCCATGCAGATGCAGGAGCTGCGTGTCCGCTTCCCGCGCGCCTTCATGAAGTGGACGGACGACGAGGACCGGGCCCTGCTCTCCCTCTATCAGGAAGCAGCGGCGCAGGGCAAGAAAGCCAACTGGGGAGAGCTGGCCCGCACGTTCGGACGCAACGCCAACGCCCTGCGACTCCGCCTGGAGCACCTGGGCGTCGACTTGGGCGACGAGGCGGGCCAGCCGCGCCGCAACCGCAGGAACTGAAAAAAAAGCGCGGGCATCCGAAAGGGATGACCGCGCTGCACTACTACCTAACCAGGAGTTGCGGGGTATGCAACTCGTCTATTGGCGCCCCGGATAGGCCTCGAGCGCCTTCTGCAGCACGACGAGGGCCCGGGCAAGGTCTTCTTTACACAAAACATAGGCGATGCGCACCTCCTGGCGCCCCTCCCCCGGCTCCGTATAGAAGCCGGCGCCGGGCGCCATCATCACCGTGGCGCCTTCGTACTGGAAGTCGCGCAGGCACCAGATGCAGAACTTCTCGGCGTCGTCGACCGGGAGCTTGGCCATCGTGTAGAACGCGCCCATCGGGATCGGCGAATACACGCCGGGGATCTTGTTGAGCCCGTCGATCAGGAAGTTGCGGCGCTCGAGGTACTCCTCATACACGCCCCGCA
>LUZH01000130.1 GCA_001602885.1 Bacteroidales bacterium Bact_16
GAGTGGGACTGCATCGACGGTACCCTCTACGAGGAAGACGGACACATCTATATGATTTTCGTCCACGAGTGGACGCAGATCATCGACGGCACGATGGACTACATCGAGCTGTCCGCGGATCTCTCCCGCACGATTTCTCCCTGGCCCAAGACGATGTTCCGGGCTTCCGAGGCTCCGTCCTGCGGCGAGATGAACGGCCTGGGCGAAGCCACCTTCGGCCTCAAGATGCCGGGTTGGGTGACCGACGGCCCGCAGATGTTCCGCACGCAGACCGGCAAGCTTGGCATGCTCTGGAGTACCTGGGGCAAGGAACGCTATCTGCAGGCGGTCTGCTACTCCGAGTCCGGCACCATCGCCGGCCCGTGGGTGCAGGAGCCGGAGCCGTTCCTGGCCGACAATTCCGGCCACGGCATGCTCTTCCGCACCTTCGAGGGCAAGCTGCTCTATGTCGTGCACCACGTGGAGAACGACGGGCCGCGCAAGCCGCAGTTCTGGGAAGTGGACGACAGTGGCGACAAGCTTGTCCTCCTGAAGCGCTGGTATCCTTAATAGATTGTATGATGGGTTTAAAAAGCGTCTCCGCATTTGCAGGGATGCTTTTTTTGCTTATATTTGCCCAGATATGAAAAAGAACATGGAGATCTCCCAGCGAGCGCAGAACATGCCTTCTTCCCCGATCCGGAAGCTGGCTCCGTTTGCCGACGCGGCCAAGCGCAATGGCGTGCACGTCTATCACCTCAATATCGGTCAGCCCGATATCAAGACGCCGCAGTGCGGTCTCGACGCCCTCAAGGCCGTCGACCGCACCATCCTGGAGTACAGTCCGTCCGACGGCTACCTGAGCCTGCGCACCAAGATGGTGCAGTACTATGCAGAGTACGGCATCTACCTTTCTCCGGAGGAGATCATCGTGACGTCTGGCGGCTCCGAAGCCGTGCTGTTCGCGTTCCTGGCCTGTCTCGGGCCGGGCGACGAAGTCATCGTCACGGACCCGTTCTACGCCAATTATATGGCGTTCGCCATCTCCGTGGGCGCTGTGATCAAGAGCGTCAAGACGTGCATCGAAGACGGCTTCCGCCTGCCTTCGGTCGAGGCGTTCGAGGAGCAGATCACCCCGCGCACCAAGGCCATCCTGATCTGCAACCCCAACAACCCGACGGGCTACCTCTATACGCGCAAGGAGATGCAGCGCCTGCGCGACATCGTCAAGAAGCACAACCTCTTCCTGTTCAGCGACGAGGTCTACCGCGAATTCATCTACACCGGGATGCCTTATATCTCGGCCTTCCATATGGATGGGATCGAGGAGAACGTCGTGCTGTTCGACTCCGTGTCCAAGCGCTATTCGGAGTGCGGCATCCGCATCGGCTGCCTCTGCACCAAGAACCGCGCGGTGCGCGACGCCGTGATGAAGTTCTGCCAGGCCCGCCTGTCCCCGCCGCTGCTGGGCCAGATCGTGGCCGAAGCCACGCTGGATGTCCAGAAGGAATACCTGCGGGGCGTGTATGAGGAGTACCTCGAGCGCCGCAACTTCCTGATCGACGGGCTCAACAA
>LUZH01000131.1 GCA_001602885.1 Bacteroidales bacterium Bact_16
GCCGATGAGGATGGCCAGCATGAAGATCTTCATGCGCTGCGGGGCGGTCGGGGTCAGGTTCGGTATGGCCGGGTCGACGACCCGGATGTTGTCGTCCGCCATGGCCTGCGACAGGGCGTTCTCTTCCCGTTTGTTGAGGAGGAAGAGGTACAGCTCCTGCTTGATGGACTGCTGGCGCTGGATCTCGAGCATCTGGCGCTCCTTGGTGGGCAGCGTCGAGAATTTCGCGACGGCGTTGCGCTCGCGCTCGGAGAGGTCGCGGCGCTGGATCTCCAGGCTGGTCTGCAGGTTCTGGATCATGCCCAGGATGCTGCTGCGCAGCGAGTTGAGGGAGCCTTCCGTCTTGACGACGGCCGGGCTGACGGCGCTGCTGGCCGCGATCAGGCGGTCACGCTGGAGGACCAGGTCGTTGTACTGGGCGATCACGTCGTCCATGCCGGGATCTTCCAGGCCCATGTTGCTCGGGATCAGCTGGAAGTCGTCGGCGGACTTGATGACGTGCTCCTTGAGGTAGTTGGACAGGGCCATGCGGGTCTCCACGCCCACGATTTCGGCGCTGTAGCCCCGGCTGTCGCCGAGGTACATCGTCGCGGCGTCGTTCACGCTCATCAGCTTGTTGTTGCTCTTGAAGCGGGCGAGTTCGCCTTCGACGCCGCCCAGCTCCTCCTCGATGATGGCGAGGCGCTCGTTGATGAAGTCTTCCGTGTGGACGGCCACGCGGTTCTTCTCGCGGATGGCGGCCTCATTGTACTTGAGCACCAGCATGTTGATGATGTCGGCGGCGCGCTGGGCGTTGAAGTCCTGCTCGACCAGCTGCAGGATCTGCTTGTCGTGCGAGATGTGCAGGCGGTTGATGAAGTCAGTGGCGGCCCAGTCGACCGGAATCTTCGTGATCTGGATATCCTTGCCGTAGTTCTCCGGCGTGTAGCGGCGCGTCGGCAGGAAGACGACGCGGCCGGCGCCGAGGGCGATGGTGTCGCCCAGCGCCACCATCTGCGAACCGGCGCCCGTCTGGATCTTGATGTGTCCGGCATCGACCGGGGTCACGGTGAGGGAGAGCGAACCGGGGTCGCTCTTCTCGCGGTTGAACGCCATCCGGACCGGAGACTGGGAGGTGTAGAGCTCGACGTCGCGGAGCTTGATGTGGTCATGGTAGTTGACGTCGGCGTCCAGGGCCTTCACCACCTCGTTCATGATGGTGTGGGAACGCAGCTGGAGCTGCTCGTTGGTGACGGAGACCTTGTTGATCATCTGGTCGTAGGTCTCCAGCCGGGCGGTGCGGAGTTCGTCGCCGGGGTTCTTGATGATGGCGGTGACACCGCTGCTGTAGACGAACGGCATCCGGGCGTAGCGGTAGTAGGCGACGCCGAGAGCCACGATGACGCACAACAGGAACCAGTGCCAGTTGCCGATCAGGTAGTAGAACAGGTCGACCAGGTTGACCTGTTCGTTGCGGGTTACTTTTCTAGGTGTTGTTTTCATAGGGCTATCGGGCTGTCCAGATCAGGATATATGCAACGGAAGCGATGGCAGAGACGACCGGGGCGAAGATCTGTACGAAAGCGTCGCCGCCGCTGGAGAGCCGCAGGCCGCGCGGCTGCACGTACACGATGTCGTTCTGCTGAAGATAGAAGACGGGGGAATTGAAGATTTCCTTGCTCTGCAGGTTCAGCGTGTAGGCCTCCCGCTTGCCGTTTTCGGTGCGGACGACCATCACGTCGGGAATCTTGGCGTTCTCCGTGCTGTTGCTCTCGATCTGGGCCAGCACCTGGAAGATGTTGATGCTGTTGCCTTCGACCGCGAGCAGGATGGAACCCATCTCACCGATGACCGTGACGGTAAAGTTGACCAGTTCCGCCTTGACGACGGGGTCCTTGATGTAACCCCGTTCCCGGATCTGGCGGGCGATTTCGTCCTGGACCTGCTTGAGGGTCAGCCCTTCGACATGGACCGAACCCAGGACGGGGAAGTCGATGTCGCCACGGACGTCTACGCCGTAGGTGATCGTCAGCAGGTCGGCCGTTTCCGCGTCGGTCACGCTGATCGCGTTGAACGGCGCGGCCAGGGCGGGTTCGTCGCAGAACACCTGGACGGTGATACGGTCATCGACCTTGAGCGTCAGTTCCGGGGCGGAAGCCGCTTCGAAAGGGATGTTGTACTCCAGATCCCGGAGGAACCCCAGCTTGTTGGGCGTGGAGCAGGCTGTCAGCAGCACTCCGGCTGCCAGCAGCAACGGTTTAATCTTTTTGTTCATATACTTTAATCACTTTATCAATCATTCGACGGGAGGTGAAGAGCTCTTCGTAGCGCTCCATCGCTCCGGCAGCAAACTGCAGGTAATCGTCCGGGTTGCGGCAGATGCGACGGATCGCTTCCGCCATGGCCAGGCTGTTGCCCGGCGGGACGTTGAGGCCGGACACGCCTTCCCGGTTGACCCAGGAGACGCCCGACTGAGGGATTTCCGTTGCCACGACCGGCTTGCCGCACGACATCGCCTCGATCTGGACGATGCCGAAGGCTTCCGTCTTGCGGTCGGAACTGAGCACGAACACGTCGCAGGCGCCGAACAGCACGGGCAGCTCGGCGTTGTCCACGAAGCCCAGCAGCTTGATGCGGTCCTGCAGCTGCAGCTCCACGATGGCCTGCTGCAGGGAATCGTAGAGCGGCCCGGTGCCGCCGATCAGGATCTGGTAGTCGGGACCCAGGTAGGTCGCGGCCTTGACCAGCGTCCGGAATCCTTTGTACGGCACCAGCCGGCCCAGGGCGAAGACGATGTGCTTGCCCGCGTATCGGGCGCGGTAGGCGGTGACTTCCCGGCTGTCGTACACGACCGGCGCGATGCCGATCGGCACGCAGGTGACCTTGTACTGGGCGCGGCTCAGGTACGGGGACTCCTTGACGTAGACAGGCGTCGTGCCGATGATGCGCTCCGCCCGGTGGATCAGCCAGGACTGCAAGGGTTTGTAGAAGAACAGGAAGAACTTCTGGGACAGGATGTCGCTGTGCCAGTGCAGGATTACGCGTCCTTTGTACCCGCTCAGGCGGAGGGCCAGCGCGGCCATCGGGTCCGGGTGGTGGACGTGGATGATGTCATACTCTGCCGCGTGTTTCTTCAACCATCTGACCATGGTGGGGGAGATGACCGTAGCAGCTTTCTTGGTAATGGCCTTGGCGCAGATCACTCGGCCGTAGGGGCCCAGGCTGATCTCATAGCCGTCAGGCGTCTGCCGGGATACGGGAGCGTATTCCGGCTCGATCTGGTCTTCAGGGAGGATGCCGCAGAGCATGTCACATGAGATACCCCGCTCGGCCAGGCCGACGGTCAAATCCCACATGACTTTCTCTACGCCTCCACGAATAGGGTAGAACTTACCTAATTGTAAGATCTTCATAGAGTTGAATATAGTTTTGGTAGCACTTGTATTTCTCAAAATGCTGGAGGGCGAATTCCCGGCAGCGGGCGGCCGTCGCGGCCCGGTCCGCCGTCGCGAGTTCGCGGACGCGGTCGAGCAGGCCGTCCACGTCGCCCTGTTCGACCACGAATCCCGTCCCGTCCGTGACCGCCTCCACGCTGCCGCCGGTGCGATAGGTGACGACCGGCGTGCCGCAGGCGATGGCCTCGAGGTTGACGGTAGGATAATTGTCCTGCCAGGTGGGGTTGACCAGCACCGTGGCGGACGCGTACAGGGCTGCCAGCTTGCCGACATTCTCCGTACGCTCGATGAACTGCACCCCGTCGGGGAAGCGGCGCCGCTGCTCCTCGGTCATCCGGCCGACGAGCACCAGGCGCTCGTCCGGACGGAGCCGGACGGCGAGGGCGGCCAGGTCGCCCAGGCCCTTCTCTTCCAGCCAGATGCTGGCCACGGCGAGGATCGTCGTCCCGGCTGTCCGGGGCTCGTCCGCACCGGCTTCGGGCCGGAAGGTGTCCAGGTCGATGCCGTTGTGGATCACGACGAAGCGCTTGTCGGCGAGGAAGGAAGAAGCCATCTCCCGGCGCATCCATTCCGAGACCGTGACGACGGTCAGGTCCAGGGCGCCGAAGGCCTGCTGCTTCTTGCGCCAGTTGCGGGCGGAGCGGTCCAGCAGCCAGCTGGCCGGGAAGGACCGTTTCTGCGGGCAATGGCCGCAGCCCGTCGTCCACTTGTCGCAGTGGGCGTAGGCGTAGTGGTAGCAGTGGCCGGTATAGAGCCAGCAGTCGTGCACCGTCCAGATGACGGGTTTGCCGCGCTGCCGGAGGAACTCGCTGAGCATCGGGTAGTTGAGGAAATACCCGTGGACATTGTGGATGTGCACGATGTCCGGGTCGATCTCCCGGATGCGGCGGATGAGCTCGCGCGTGGCGCGCCGCGAGGCGAGCCCGTGCGCGTCGAACAGCCGCGTGGCGACGGCGTGGACGGCCAGGTCCAGCTTGTCGCCGACCGGCACCAGGTGCGAAGTGTGCTGCGGCTCGCCGTCGCGGGCCCGGCTGTAGGCGATATAGCTCTCCCAGCCGGCCGACATGGCCAGCTCGCCGATTTCCTTCATGATGCGTCCGGTCGAGGTGTTGAGCCGGACGACCGGATTGATCTGCAGCAGCTTGCGACTCATAATTTACCGCCGACCAGAACGCCGGTCAGGCGCGGGAAGATCTTTTTCAACAGGATATAGGCCCCGGTCAGCAGCCCGAGCGTGAGCAGGGCCGTGGCCAGGTAGGTCCCCAGGAGGGCGGCGAAGGAGTGCGGGTCGAGGGCCGACCCCAGGAGTTTCTTGGCCGTGATCACGGGGATATAGTGGTACAGGTAGATGAAGAAGCACCAGGCGGCGGCGTCGGCGGGGACGCTGCAGCGGATGCGGCCCAGGAACCTGTCCGAAGCCTCTCCCTGGCACACGGCAGCCCATGCGCCGAGGGTGAACCAGAAGTTGTACCAGGGTGCGCCGCCCACGACGAACCAGACCACGCCCAGTACCAGCACGCCCCAGATGCGGGTGTAGCGGACGAACAGGTAGATCAGCGGTGCGACGAGGCAGGCGATGATGAGGTCGCGGATGAACCAGAGCGACATGTTGACCGGACCGGTCCAGAAGACGAACAGCGGGTTGCGCCAGTCTTCTCCGAAATAGCCGGAGAGCATGCCGGGCGCGAAGCGGTGGGCCAGCCAGTAGGCGGCGAAGGCGAGCGCGTTTGCGATCAGGTAGGGGACCAGCAGCGACATCACGCGCTTGCGGGTCTTGCCCCAGAAATAGTTGGCGTCCGGACGGGCCGGGACGTTGCGGAAGTACAGGAAGCCGGACAGGACGAAGAACAGCGGGACGCAGACCTCGGTCAGCGACTCGATGATCACGCTGAAGAGGTCGAACGCGCCGGAGCGCCCCGCCAGTCCCACGAGGGAGGCGTGGCGGAACACGATGCCGACGGTCAGGATGACCTTCAGCAGGTCGATGAACCGGTAGCGTTGTCCTGTAGCGGCCGTACTCATTTGCGGAGCATGTCAGTGAAATAAAGGTTCCAGCGGGCCATCACGGCCTCTTCCGAGTAGGCCTCGGAAATCTTGCGCGCCTGCGCGGACATGTTTTCCAGCCGCGCCGGGTCTTCCATCAGGCGCTGCATCTCCGCCGCCAGGGCGGGGATGTCGCCCTCGGGCACGATGACGCCGTTGAGGCCCGGGGCGATGATGTCGCGCGGGCCGCAGAGGAAGTCGAAGCTCACGGCGGGCACGCCGCAGGCCATCGCTTCGATCATCACCATCGGGAAGCCTTCGTAGTGGGAAGTCATCACGAGGAAGTCGCTGGAGGCGTATTCTTCAAAGATGCGGTTGGTCGGGGCGTTGATCCGGGCGGAATCCTGGATGCCGAGCCGGACAATCTGGTCCTTGAGCATCTGCTCCCATTCGCCCTGGCCGAAGATGTCCAGCCGCCAGGTCCCGCGCAGCGCTTCCGGGATCAGCGCCCAGGCGTCCAGCAGGCGGTCGAAGCCCTTCTGGTAGTCCAGGCGGCCGACGGCGATCACGCGGTGGTTGCCCGTCTGGTGCGGGATGCTCTGCGTGATGGCGGCGTTGGGGATGACGGAGAGGTTGGGCAGTTTGCCCCACATCGCGGCGTCCTGGCGCGTGAGCACCACGAAGCGGTCGAAGCGCCGGACGATCCGCTCGTCCATCCGCGTGCGGATGCGGTCCATCAGGCCCATCAGGCCCTTGCGGTTGTATTGCAGGCGGAACAGCTTGTTGTAGTGCAGCTCGAGGATCTTCCGGCTCCCGTCCTTGATCCTGGGGATGAAGGAAGACTCGGACGGATAGAGGGAGATCACGAAATCGGCCTTCTCGCGCATCAGCAGCTCCGTGAGCGCCTTGCGGTGGAGGCGGCGTTTGCGGAAGTAGGCGAGGGCGTGCGCCAGCGCGCCGCGGCCGAGGTCTTCCGTATAATTGATTCCGAGATCCACCATCCGGACTTCCGGCGGGAACTC
>LUZH01000132.1 GCA_001602885.1 Bacteroidales bacterium Bact_16
CAAGCTCCACCTTGGCCTTGGCCACGGCGGCCTTCATGATGCCGGCGAGGAAGTTGTCCACCGTCTCCGGGGTGCCGGCCATCTTGTTGGACAGGATATAGGCGGCCGCATTAGGATAACCCAGGATCCGGGCCTTCTCGGCACGCAGGTCAAGCACCTCCAGCAGGAGCTGGCGGTTGTCGTATTCATTGCCGCGGTGGCCGCGGGAAGTGTAGGCCTCATTGTACTGGCGACGCAGTTCGCGGTCCTCCGTGGTGGTCATCTTGTCGGGATAGGCGGCTACGCTGAAGCCGAACTTCTCCAGGAAGTCGTTGGACTCGGCCAGGATGTTGTTGCCGATCTTCTGCGTCTTGGCGGCGATGTCGGCGTTGATCTCGCGCAGGCGGGCCTGCTGCTCCTCAGGCAGGCCGATGCCCTCGCGCTCGAAGCCGTCGAAGTGCTTCTTGAGCGCCATCTGCTGCTCGCGCGTCAGGCCGCTCTGGTCGGCGTGATAGACGGCCGCGATGCGGTTGTAGAGGGCCTTGTTGAAGGAAAGGTTGTTCTCGTGCTCGCTCATCAGCGAGATGAACTCATCCTCGATGGCGGCCAGCGCGTCGGTGCGGTCGGTCTCGGTGATGTTGTAGAACACGCCCGTGACCTTGGCGAGGATGCTGCCGGAAAGCTCCAGCGGCGCGATGGTGTTCTCGAAGGTCGGCGTGTCCGGATTGGCGACGATGGCGTCGATCTCGGCGTTCTGCTGCTCGATGCCGGCCTTGACGGCCGGGATGAAATCAGAAGGAAGGATCTGCTCGAACGGCGGGATGCCGTAGGGGGTGTCCCATTCTGTCAGGAAGGGATTGGTGCGGTTGTTCTGGCAGGCTGTCATAGCAAGGATGATGGCTGCGGAAGCGATGATTCTTTTCATTTATTTACTCAAGATGATATACGTGGGATAGTGGTCGGAATAGCCGTTGATGAACTGCCCGCCGGAGAAGGTCCGGAAGGGCGTGCCGGCGTAGCGGCCCTCCTGCTGCGTGAGGAAGGGCGGATTGAAGACGTAGCCATAGTGCGTGGCGTCGCTCCGCAGGATGTGCAGGCTGCCCTGCGCGTCGACGTCCGTCAGGGCGGCGCCCACGAAGATGCAGTCGAAGATGTTCCACTCGCCGTGGTATTCCTCCGTGCCGAAGCCGTCCTTGTGCATCCGCAGGAACGGCGAGAACAGGTCGCCCTCCTGCATCTCCGCGATGGTCTCGCGGCCGCGCAGGTAGTCCGTCATGCAGGCGTCTTCCGGATTGTCGTTCATGTCGCCCATCACCACGACGTTGATGCCCGGGAAGCGCTTCTCCAGGGCCAGGATGTCGTCGCGGACGATCTCCGCGGCCCGGCAGCGCAGGTCGGCGCCCTTGCCGCCCGTGCGCGAAGGCCAGTGGCAGACATAGACGGCCGTCGGCTCGCCGGCCAGTTCGCCGCGCACGCAGAGCACGTCGCGCGTCTTGAACGCGCGCTGCTCCTCGGGCGTCTTCTCGAAGACGATGCCGCTGTGCGTGTTGAAATCGTAGGGCAGGGTGCGGGTCTCCGTCACCCGGAAAAATTCGGGCCGGTAGAGCAGCGCGCAGTCGATGCCGCGCGCGTCCGGACCCTCCACGTGGACGAAGCGGTAGCCCGCCTCCGCGATCTCTTCGCGCGCGACGAGATCCGCGAGCACGCGGGCGTTCTCGACCTCGGCGAGGCCCAGCAGGGCGTGCCAGCGGCCGTTCTTCTCCGACATCGCGCGGATCACCGACGCGATGTTGGAAAGCTTCTTCTCATATTTGTCGGGCGTCCAGGCGTTCTCCCCCTGCGGGGTGAAGGCCTGGTCGTTCTTGCCGCGGTCGTGCTCCGTGTCAAAGAGATTCTCCACGTTGTAGAAGCCGACCACATAAGCGTCGTCCGGGATGGCGGGCGCGCAGCCTGCCAGCAGCAGGGCTGCACAAAGGATCAGGAAAAATCTCTTCATACGCCTAGTTGTTCCACCACCACGCCACGTCGGCGGGATTCTGCGCCTCCACGCTCTTCTGCGTGTCGGCGGGAAGATTGACGAAAAAGTCCACGCCCACCTTCTTCTCCAGCTCGTCGACGCTGATCGCCATCGACTTCTGGATGCTGGTGGCGGACTTGGATTCGTTGTCGAACCAGAAGGCCACGGCAGAGTAGTTCTTGTCCTTGTCCAGGCGGAGCAGGGCCTTGTAGTAGCCAACGGGGACGGTGATGTGCTTGTCGTCCGCATCCAGGACATACTTGGTGCTGCCCTCCACGGAGCAGCCCGTGACCACGTAGAGCGTGTCGGTGTCGGCCTTCTTGGCCCAGCCGCGCACACGCTGCTCCAGCGTGCCCCAAAGGTCGGTGTTGAGCGTGTGGTCCTGCGGCGTCATGTTGGTGCCGAAGAAGGTCTCCATGTTGGTGCGGTAGCTGAGCCGGTCGGCCGAAGGGAGCTGGTGGCCGCGGTCATAGCGGTCGCTGTCGCTCCCGTTGCCCTTGCGGTAGCCCTTGGGGAGATACTGCTGCTTGTCGCGCGGGAGGAGCGGGTCCAGCGTGAACTTCTCCGTGCGCTCGCCGGAGCCGATGTTGTCCGCGCAGAGCGGGTACGCGACCCACGTGGACACGAAATGGCCATAATCGTAATAGGCGGCGTAGCTGCGCTTGCCCGTCGGGAAATAATGGACCAGCAGGTCCTGCCCGTCGTCCGCCTTCGTCGCCGGGAGCTCCATCCAGGCGGCCGAGGTCGAGGCGAACTTGCGGCCGAGGCGGTAGGAGCCCGCCTCCTTGGACACGAAGTAGGCCGGCGTCTGGCCGCCCGCCTCGATGGTGCCGTCGTACTCGCTGCGCAGGGTCATCATCGTGACCTTGTCGCCGACCTTGAGACCCAGCTCCTTGAAGGACTGGTCGTTGGTCTGGACCTGGGCCTTGCAGAGGCCGTAGACATACACGAAGCCCGACTCGTCGAAGATGAAGAAATTGCCGTATTCTTCATTCTCGATCGACGCGATCTCGCCGGTCAGCTCATACCAGACGGTCGCGCTCACGGGCTTGGCGCGGAAATCCTGGATGGTGAACTTCGGCGGCACCACGACCGGCTTGCCGGCCTGGCGGACGCCGATCACCCTGGTCAGCTCGCCGGCCGTCAGCGTCAGGTTGGCGGTCCGCTCCGCCTCGGCCTCGTTGGCCGACGCGGACACGCTCACCCGCTGGTAGGAGTCGGACGGGCCGCCGGACGCGGGCGTCACCGTGATCCAGTCCGCGTCGGAGCGGAGCGTCCAGTCGCGGTTGGTCAGAAAGGATATTTCCTGCTGCCCGGCCGCCGCCTCGAACGCGACCTGATTGCTTAGGACCGACAGCGCGGCAGGCTTGGTGCAGGCCACCGCCAGGGCGGCCAGCGCGCAAAATAAGATCAGTTGTCGGATGATTTTCATAATCTACGAAAATACTGCTTTTCTCAGAAGAAAACAAAAAAGACGGAAGGAGCCGGCCCGCAGGGGTCGGCTCCTTCTATCGGAAAGCTTCAGGGAAGACTACTCGGTCTTGCCGTTGAGGCTGTAGATGTAGGCCTTGTTGGCGACGGTCTCGGACGTGCCCTTGTAGGTGGTCAGCGGTCCGCAGAGGACCACCTTGTCACCGACGGCGACCTCGGAGTCACCCTCGACCCACTTGCGGTTGCCCAGGTAGAGCACGCGGTAGGCCTCGAAGTCCTTGGTCAGGTCGTTGTTGTAGACACCGTCCTTGGAGATCCAGAAGGTGGCGTTGCCATACTCGGCGCCGAACTGGCCGTTGTTGGCGATCTGGGAGATCGTGCCGGACACGTAGACGTTGGAAGCCGGAGCGGCGACAGCAGCGGTGATGGCGCCCTCGGCCGTGAACGGCGTGGCGAGCGTGCCGATGCCCTCAGCCTCGGAGGTGACACCGTTGATCTGGTAGATGTAGGCCTTGTTGCCGGAAGTCTCGGCCGTGCCCTTGTAGACGGTCAGCTTGCCGCAGAGGATGACCTCGGCGCCGACAGCGATCTGGGCGTTGCCCTCGACCCAGCTCTTGTTGTCGAGCCAGAGGACGCGGTAAGCCTCGAAGTCCTTGGAGAGGTCGTCGTTGTAGACACCGTCGCTGGAGATCCAGAAGGTGGCGTTGCC
>LUZH01000133.1 GCA_001602885.1 Bacteroidales bacterium Bact_16
AGCTCGGTGGACAACCTCGTGACCTCGCTCGAAGAGCAGATCGCCAACCTGCAGCGCAGCGCGCGCCGCAACACTTCCCGCATCGCGGCCAACCCGACCCAGGCCAAGCACCTGCTGGGCGTGGAGCGGCAGCAGTCCGTCAAGGAAGCCCTCTACCTCTTCCTCCTGCAGAAGCGCGAGGAGAACGAACTCAGCCAGGCCTTCACGGCCTACAACACCCGCGTCATCGACCCGCCCACCGGCTCGATGCTCCCCATCTCGCCGGCCCGCAGCTCCGCCCTCGCGATGGCCCTGCTGCTCGGCCTCTTCCTGCCTTTCTTCGTGATCAGCCTCCTGCAGCGGTTCAACACCACCGTGCGCGGACGCGACGACCTCAAGAAGCTCTCCCTGCCCTTCCTGGGCGAGATCCCCTTCCACGGCGACGCCCGCAACAACCTCCCCAGCCGCCTGCGCAAGATGCTCCGCAAGAAGCAGAAGAACGAGCACCCGGTCGTGGTGGAGAAAGGCAACCGCGACATCACCAACGAAGCATTCCGCGTGCTGCGCACCAACCTCGAGTTCATGACCCAGGGCGAGCAGCACTGCGTCCTGGCCGTCACGTCCTTCAACCCGGCCTCCGGCAAGTCCTTCATCTCGATGAACCTCGCTGTGGCGCTGGCCATCAAGGACAAGAAGGTCCTCGTGATCGACGGCGACCTGCGCCACGCCAGCCAGTCGCAGTACATGCGCCCGGCCAAGGTCGGCTTTGCCGACTATCTGGCGCACCGCACCGACGACCTCCAGGCCCTCATCCAGCAGAGCCCCAACCATCCTACGCTCTTCGCCCTGCCGGTCGGCACCATTCCGCCCAACCCGACGGAACTCGTGTCCGACCAGCGGTTCGAACAGACCATCCGGTCGCTCAAAGCCGACTATGACTATATTATCATCGACTGCCCGCCCGTCGAGATCGTGGCGGACACCCAGATCATCGAGCGCTGCTGCGACCGCACCGTCTTCGTGGTGCGTGCCGGCCTGCTCGAGCGGGCGATGCTCCCTGAGCTCGAATCAATCTACCAGGAAGGCAGGTTCAAGAACCTGTCCATGATCCTAAACGGGTCAAACAGCACCGGATCGGGCCGTTACGGCTATAAATACGGATATCACGCAGGCTCACACGGCTACTACTACGGCGCAGACCACAAAGACTGATAAATAACTTTATATATGCTGACTGATTACCACAGTCACATATTGCCCGGGGTGGACGACGGTGTCCGCAACCAGGAAGAGGCTCTTGGCGTGCTCGCACGCCTGGAGCGCGAGGGCGTGGAGTCGCTCTGGCTCACCCCGCACATCATGGAAGACGTGCCCAACCGCACGGCAGACCTGCAGCAGCGCTTCGCGGAGCTGCAGGGCGCCTACGGCGGCCCCATCCGCCTGCACCTGGCGGCGGAATACATGCTTGACAGCCTGTTTGTCGACCGGCTTGAGGCCGGCGACCTGCTCCCGCTGGGAGAGCGGGGCGACGCGCTGCTGGTCGAGACCAGCTGCTTCACGCCCCCGATGGACCTGGACGGCCTGCTGGACCGCATCCGCAGCGCCGGCTGGCATCCCGTGCTCGCCCATCCGGAACGATATTTTTATATGGATCATGCTGACTATCGGCGCCTCGCGGCGGCCGGCACGCGCTTCCAGCTCAATCTGGGCTCGCTGGCCGGCGCCTATGGGCGGGAAGTGCGGCGCAAGGCCAAATGGCTGCTGCGCCACAAGTTCTACGCCCTGGCGGGATCCGACCTGCATCGCGAACGGATGGTGGACATCATCCTGTCCTACCGCCATCCCGATCGTGTACGACCGCTGCTAACCAACACCTTATGAATCCTATTCTAGTTTCCATCTTCAGCGCAGTGATTGCGTTCGGCGTCTCCCTATGGACGCACCCCTACATCCTCCAGCTTGCCAAGATCAAGCATATCACGGACGACCCCAACGCCCGGAAGCTGCAGGATTCGCCTGTACCCGTGATGGGCGGCATCGTGGTCGGTTTCGCCATCCTGGCGGGCGTGCTGTTCGCCCGCTGCTTCATCAGCTGCACCGGGATCCTCCCCGCGCTGCTGTCCGGCATCCTGATGCTCAACATAGGATTCATCGACGACACCATCTCGCTCTCCAAGCGCGTCCGCTTCGGCGTGGAGATCATCCTGAGCCTGCTGCTCATCGGCAACGGCTTCCTGATCCAGGACCTCCACGGCCTGTTCGGCATCCATCGCATCCCCCTGGCGTTCGCCATCCCGCTGACGATGATCACCACCATCGGCGTGATCAACGCCATCAACCTCATCGACGGCGTGGACGGGCTCTGCAGCGGCTTCTGCATCCTCGCCTGCAGCTGCTTCTTCGTGATTTTCGCCACCGGCGGCAACTGGTGCTGGGCCATCCTGGCGCTCGTCAGCGCGCTGGCCAGCGTGCCCTTCCTGCTGCACAACGTGTTCGGCCGCGAGACGCACATCTATTTCGGCGACAGCGGCACGCTGATGATGGGCACGCTCCTTTCCTGCTTCATCATGGAAGTCCTGCGCAGCTCGACCTTCTCCGCGGGCCTGACAGCCCGTTTCCCCAACCTCAGCCTCGTCGCGCTGGTGATGGCGGTCCTCGCCGAGCCCGTGACGGACTGCCTGCGCGTGATGGGCTGGCGCATGGCCAAGGGCCTCTCGCCCTTCCACGCCGACCGCACCCACCAGCATCATCTGTTCATCGACGCCCGCTTCAGCCACCCCGTCACATCCCTCACGATCATCCTCACCGACATGATGATCATCCTGGCCTGGTTCGCCTCCTGGCGCCTCGGGGCCAGCCAGGGCGTGCAGTTCCTCGTGGTGGTCCTGCTGTCCTTCGGCCTCTTCGGCGGCTTCTACCTCTGGATGTCCATCGGCCGCAAGAAGAACTCCCGCAACTACCGCCGCTTCGTCTGGCTCGGCATCCACAGCCACTTCAAGCGCACCGGCTTCTGGCGCCGCATGCGCACCGCCATGGACCGCATGTAGCCCCCCCGGCCCCACACCGGCGGGCCCCGGCGGTCTCCGGCGGCCCCCAGACAACGAAAAGCGGCACTGAGATCACTCAGCGCCGCTTTTTCATATATTCCCGGGCACGCCAGCCCTTGTTTAA
>LUZH01000134.1 GCA_001602885.1 Bacteroidales bacterium Bact_16
CGGCGGCCGTCACCGCCAGCTCTTCACCCCCAACCTCAAGGTGGTGGTGGGCATCCCTTCCGGATCCACGGAAGTGGAGATCCGCGCCGTGCGTGACTCCACCGAGCACGCCGGCGGCCGCGACGTCTTCCTCATCTTCGAGCCGATGGCCGCAGCGCTCGGTATCGGCCTCAACGTCGAGGCGCCGCAGGGCAACATGGTCGTCGACATCGGCGGCGGCACCACGGAGATCGCCGTGATCTCCCTGGGCGGCCTGGTCCAGCAGGACAGCATCCGTACGGCCGGCGACGTGTTCACGAGCGACATCCAGTACTACCTCCGCCAGCAGCACAACATCAAGGTGGGTGAGATCACCGCCGAGAAGATCAAGATGGCTGTCGGCGCCGTGATCCCCGACCTGCCCGCCGAGGAGCAGCCCGAGCCGTTCATCGTGCGCGGTCCGAACCTCATGACGGCGCACCCGGTCGAGGCCACGATCACCCACCAGGAGATCGCCCACTGCCTCGACAAGTCCATCGCCAAGATCGAGACTTCCATTCTCCATGTCCTGGAGAACACCCCGCCGGAGCTCTACGCCGACATCGTGGAGAACGGCATCTATCTGTCCGGCGGCGGCGCGCTGCTGCGCGGCCTCGCCCGGCGCTTCCAGGACAAGGTCAACATCGCTTTCCACGTGGCCGAAGACCCGCTCCACGCCGTGGCGCGCGGCACGTGCGATGCTCTTAAGCACACCGACCGGTACTCCTTCCTGATGCGTTAGGATGCCGCGGGGTCAGAAGACGTCATCCTTTTTCGTGTGCGCGGCAATCTTCATCATCCTGGAGGTTGCTGCGCTCGCGTTGTTGCACGCCGGTCCGTCGATGCAGAACATCTGGATCAGCCGGATGTCGCACCGCACCATGGCTTTCCTGTGGGGCAGCGGCGAGACGGTGCGCAGCCAGTTCCAGCTGGACCGGCTGAACCGGGACCTCCAGGAGGAGAACGCCCGGCTCAAGGCGCGTCTGCGCGCCTATGAGCGCCGCGACGTGGCGCAGGACGAGCTGGACAGGATGGCGGCGCAGGAAGCGGCCAGCTACCGCTACACGCCTGCGACCGTGGTCAAGATGAGCCGCAACCGGACGCGCAACTACATCATCCTCAACAAGGGGTCCGAAGACGGCATCCGCCCGCAGTCGGGCATCATTTCCGACCGCGGCGTGGTCGGCATCGTCGAGGCCGTGGACAAGCACTACGCCTATGGCCTGACGCTGATGAATCCCGAGATGAGCGTCGGCGCGCGGCTCGGCCGGCTCGACGTGGTGGCGCCGCTCTCCTGGGACGGCCGCGGCACGGGGCGCGCGCTGATGCGCAACCTGCCGCCGCATTATGAACTGGCTCCGGGCGACACGGTCCGGACCAGCGGTTATTCTACGATTTTCCCGCCGGGCCTGCCGATCGGCGTCACCGGCGAGGCGAGCCTCGTGGACGGTTCCACCCTCCAGGTGGAGGTGTTCCTGTTCCAGGATTTCGCCGCGCTGCGCTATGTGACCGTGGTCGAGAACCTCGAGCGGACGGAGATCATGTCGTTGGAAGACAAGGTGGAGGGCGTGCAATGAAACTGACGGCGATCAAATTCATCCTGCTGTTCCTGGCGCAGGTGGCCGTGTGGAATTATTTCAATTTCACCCCCTACCTGTTCGTGGTCTTCCTGCCCGCGCTCATCCTGTGCCTGCCGCTCGGCTACGGCACGGTACGCACGATGCTCATCGCGTTCGTGGCGGGCCTGGCAGCCGATTTTCTCGTGTCCGGCCAGCTCGGGATGACCTCCTTCGCGCTGGTTCCCGTGGCGCTGATGCGCCAGAGCGTGGTCCGGCTGGCCTTCGGCTCCGAGCTCTTCGCCCGCGGCGAAGAACTCTCCTTCCACCGGCAGGGCTGGCAGAAATTCCTGCTCTGCACCGCTATCCTCACGGCGATCTATCTGCTCGTCCACATCTGGGTGGACAGCGCCGGGATGTATTCCCTGGGCTTCTGCGCTATCAAGTTCGGCATCTCCCTGCCGGTGAGCTCCGCCCTGTCGATGGCCATCGCGTACCTGATGCTTGAACAGACCGGAGAACGATGGAGGTAAACCGCAAGAACCGCCTGCTGTTCGGCCTGGTGGCCGTGGCGACCCTGTTGCTGGTGAAGCTGTTCTACATCCAGATCATCAACGACAAATACAAGCGTGACGCATCGAACAACTCGATGGTCTACAACTACATCTACCCGCCGCGCGGCGTCATCTACGACCGCAACGGCGAGATCCTCGTGGGCAACGAAGTCTGCTACGACATCTCCGTGCGGCCGCGCGACGTCACGCCCTTCGATACGCTCGCCCTGGCGGAAGC
>LUZH01000135.1 GCA_001602885.1 Bacteroidales bacterium Bact_16
CTTTTTCATCTGATAGAGGATTTTGTGGTTAGTTAACGCGGCTAATTTAGAAATTTTCCCTGATTATTGTTAACTTTACCGAACCGAAAACTAAAAACCAGACTGATATGTACGACGCTTCACACGGACTTTATGTCGCCCACGGGCCCAACGGGCCCATCTCCATCGTAGGCAAGATGGCCAACCGGCACGGCCTCATCGCAGGCGCCACCGGCACCGGCAAGACGGTCACCCTGCAGGTGATCGCAGAGAGTTTCAGCCAGGCGGGCGTCCCCTGCTTCATGGCCGACATGAAGGGCGACCTGTCCGGCATCAGCCAGGCCGGCCGCCTGAGCGGCTTCATCGAGAAGCGCCTGCCGGAATTCGGTCTCGACACGCCCACGTTCGCGGGCTGCCCGACGCGTTTCTACGACGTTTTCGGCGAGCAGGGCCACCCCATGCGCACCACCATCTCCAACATGGGCCCGCAGCTGCTCAGCCGCCTGCTGGGCCTCAATGAGATCCAGTCCGGCGTGATGGACATCGTCTTCCGCGTGGCGGACGACCGCGGCCTGCTGCTCATCGACATGAAAGACCTGCGCGCGATGCTCTCCTATGTGTCCGAGCACGCCGAAGAATACACCCGCCAATACGGCAACGTCTCCCCCGCCAGCATCGGCGCCATCCAGCGTGCGCTGCTCTCCCTGGAGAACCAGGGCGCGGAGAAGTTCTTCGCCGAGCCGGCCTTCGACATCCAGGACCTCTTCGCCGTCGAGGACGGCAAGGGCGTGATGAGCGTGCTGGCGGCGGACAAGCTGATGCTCAACCCGAAGCTCTATTCGACCTTCCTGCTGTGGCTGCTCTCCGAGATCTACGCCACGATGCCGGAAGTCGGCGACCCGGAGCTGCCGAAGCTCGTGTTCTTCTTCGACGAGGCCCACACCCTCTTCACCGACACGGCGCCCGCCCTGGTCAGCAAGATCGAGCAGGTGGTCCGCCTGATCCGAAGCAAGGGCATCGGCGTCTACTTCATCACGCAGAGCCCCACCGACATCCCCGAGAGCGTCCTGGGCCAGCTGGGCAACCGCGTCCAGCACGCCCTGCGCGCCTTCACGCCCAAGGACCAGAAGGCCGTCAAGGCCGCTGCGGAGACCTTCCGCGCCAATCCTTCCTTCAAGACCGACGAGGCCATCATGTCCCTCGAGACCGGCGAGGCGCTGGTCAGCTTCCTCGACGCCAAGGGCGCCCCGGGCATCGTGGAGCGCGCCAAGATCCTCTTCCCGCTCAGCCAGATCGGCGCCATCACGCCCGGCCAGCGCCTGGACATCAACGCCGCTTCGCCCGTAGGCGGCAAATACGACCAGGTCATCGACCGCGAGTCTGCGTTCGAGGTGCTGCTCGCCGACGCGCAGAAGGCCGCCGAGGAGCAGGCGAAGCAGCAGGAGGAGATCGCGAAGCAGAAAGAGGAAGCGGCCCGGGAAGTCGCCGAAAAGAAATCCGCGTCCAAGTCCTCCAAGACCAAGAAGACCATCCTCGGCACCGTCGCCGCCGCTGCCGCTACGGCCGCCATCTCGAGCGTCTCGCGCAGCGCGGGCACGGCCGTCGCCAACGCCGTCACCGGCAAGAAATCCAAGAGCAAGAAGACCACCGCCGAGAAGGCCATCAACAGCGCCACTTCCAGCGCGCTCCGTTCCCTCACCCGCAGCATCCTCGGCAGCCTCATCAAGTAAGATTTGAAAACAAGAGCTTTATTACTCCCGCTATTGGCGCTTTTGGCGCTCACTTCCTGCCACCGCAAGGCGCAGGAGACCGTTACTGAACCTGAAGTCATTCCCCCGCTGGGCTTCTTCGCCGACCGCTACGACGCCGACACCCTCACGGTGCGCGGCGGTGAGACCTTCAGCGGCCTGCTCAACCGCCTGGGCCTGGGCGCGGCCGACACCTACCGGATGGTGGAGCTGTGCGACACCGTCTTCGACGTGCGCAAGCTGCGCGCCGGCAATATGGTCCACGCCTATTATTCTCCTGACAGCACGCATGCGCTCAGCTATGTCGTGTACATCCAGGACCGCATCCGTTCCACCGTCTTCCAGTGTGCCGATTCGCTCGCCGTCTGGCGGGTGGAAAAGCCCGTCGAGAAGCAGCGCCGCATCGCCGACGTCTCCATCACCAGCTCGCTCTGGAACAACATGATCGCCGCCGGCGCGTCGCCGGCCCTGATCATGGAGCTGGCCGACATCTACCAGTGGAGCGTCAACTTCTTCGCCCTGCAGAAGAACGACCGTTTCCGGATCATCTACACCCAGACGGTCTGCGAGGGCGAAGTCGTGTCCGTCGACACGGTCCATTTCAGCCTGTTTACGCCCGCTTCCGGGCGTGAGGTCGCCGCGGTCCGCTACCAGATCGGCGACGCCAAGCGCGGCACGTACTGGGGCAAGGGCGGCGAGAGCCTCAAGCGCATGTTCCTCAAGGCCCC
>LUZH01000136.1 GCA_001602885.1 Bacteroidales bacterium Bact_16
TTTTTTTATTTGCGGGAAATGTCCTATCTTTGAACTGATAACCACGAGAATGCTATGACGAACCAGGAAATACACATAACCTATCAGGAATATAAATCGATCGACGAACTCAACCCGGAAGACCGCGAACTGGCCGCTGAGGCCATCAAGGCCATGGAAGGCGCGTATGCGCCGTATTCGCACTTCCACGTAGGCGCGGCCGTGCGGATGTCCAACGGACAGATCGTGCGCGGCGCCAACCAGGAGAATGCAGCGTTCCCGTCGGGGCTCTGCGCCGAGCGGACGGCGATGTTCGCCGCCGGCGCGCGCTATCCCGACAAGGACATGCTCAGCATCGCGCTGGCCGGGGGCGTGATGGGGCGGCTGGGCGCCCAGCCCGCGACGCCCTGCGGCGCCTGCCGGCAGGTGATGGCCCAGTACCAGGCCAAGTCCGGCAAGCCGATGTCCGTGATCATGATTTCAGCCGACAAGGTGTGGAAATTTGAAAAAGTGGATGATATTCTCCCGTTGATTTTCAACAGCATTTAATTTTTTACTATCTTTGCAGCGGGAAAGTCGTACACGACCAGCTCCCTCTGAACTCCCCCAGGGCCGGAAGGCAGCAAGGGCAGGAGGTTGTAGCGGTGCGATGTACTAAGCTTTCCCTTTTTTTGTATCTGCTTATGAACAAAGCCATTACCCTGACCGCCGCCTTGCTCGCCCTGTGTTCTTGCGGGCAGCAGGCCCCGCAGGCCGGTTACCCGATCGGCCAGGTCCCGTTCACCGACGTCAAGGTCTCCGACCCCTTCTGGGGCGCGCGCCTGCAGGCCAGCCGCGAAGTGACCATCCCGCTCGCTTTCAGCAAATGCGAGGAGACGGGGCGCTACGACAACTTCGTGCGCGCCACGCAGCCCGATTCCACGTACCGCGTGGGCGGGTTCCCGTTCGATGACACCGACGTCTACAAGACGATTGAGGGCGCCAGCTACCTCCTGCAGACCTATCCCGACGCTGCGCTGGAGGCCTATATCGACAGCGTGCTGGTGCTGGTTGCGGCGGCCCAGGAGCCCGATGGCTATCTCAATACCGCCCGCCAGATGAACCCCTGGCACCCGCACGCCTGGGTCGGCCCCGAGCGCTGGTCCGAGGTGGAGGGCGGCAGCCACGAATTTCCGCGAGATCGGCGACGGCGAGGGGCAGCTGGAGCGTGTCCCGGGCCACCAGATCGCCGAAATGGCGCTGGCGAAGCTCTATCTCGCCACGGGCGAGAAGAAATATCTCGACCAGGCGAAGTATTTCCTGGACAAGCGCGGCTATACTACGGTGCGCAGCGCCTATTCCCAGTCCCACAAGCCCATCCTGGAGCAGGACGAGGCGGTCGGGCACGCGGTCCGCGCGGAATACATGTATTCCGGCATCGCGGACGTGGCGGCCCTGACCGGCGACCAGGCCTATATCGAGGCCATCGACCGCATCTGGGACAACCTCGTCTCGAAGAAGCTCTACCTGACCGGCGGCGTGGGGTCGCGCTATGACGGCGAGGCGTTCGGCGACAACTACGAGCTGCCGAACCTGACCTCCTATTGCGAGACCTGCGCGGCCATCGGCAACGTCTACACCAACTACCGGATGTTCCTGCTGCACGGCGACGCCAAATACATCGACGTGCTGGAGCGGAGCCTCTACAACGGCGTCATTTCGGGCGTGTCGCTGGACGGCGGCGCCTTCTTCTACCCGAATCCGCTGGAGTCCGACGGCCGCCACCAGCGCGAGCCGTGGTTCGGCTGCGCCTGCTG
>LUZH01000137.1 GCA_001602885.1 Bacteroidales bacterium Bact_16
CCCCCGCATAGAGGTCGAAGGTGGTCGGCGCCTTGACGGTCATCGTGGAGCGGAACGCCGTCTGTCCCGACGGCACGTATTCCGTCGGGACGAGGACGTTCAGCTGTGCAAACGGGCGGCGGAGCGCGACCTCATAGCTGCGGTTCGCGGGGCTCACGTCCACCGACGCCCAGAACGCGTCCAGCGACGCATCGTTGGCCTGGAGGCCGTCTTTGAAGGAGAATGAAGCGGCACCGTCGCCGAAACGGACGTCGTAGGCGCCGGTCCGCTGCGCGAAGAAAACGACTTTATATTCAGCCCCGGGCTGCAGGGACAGGGAGACCTTCCCCGCCTCGGTGCCGTTCAGGGTCGCGACGGAGCCATAGCCGTCGCCGCCGATCCGGGAGGCGGCGGCCAGGGTGCCGTCGGCCTTGTCGAACGCCGCCACGTAGAGCTGGAACTCGCCGGAGGCGCCGTCCAGCTCCGTCGTCGCGGGCGCGGCCTTGGTCAGGACACTGTGCAGCCCGACCGTGAACGTCACGGTCCCGGGTCCGCCGCCATCCGGAAGCGGTTGTTTGACGCACGCGGCCAGCAGGGCTGTCGCCGCCAGCGTCAAGAAGAAGTTGTACAATATCCTGTTCATCGCGTCATAAAATCTGGTTCATCGTCTTCCGGCTACCACAGCTCGGAAGTACTGCTCTCGGCCGCCGCCTGCAGGGAAGCGGGGACGGCCGCAAAAAAGTCGAATCCGGCACGCGCCTCGACGGCGTCGATGCTGGTCAGGCCTGCGGAATAGCTGCCGGTGTGCGCCTCGTTCGTGAACAAGTAGGCGCAACCCTGGGCAGCCGTCATCGTGGAGCCATTGAACGTGCAGAGCATCAAGCACTTGTAGAAGTGGCTCGGCACCGGCACGCCGCCGGCCGTCTGCGAATTCTCATAGAGCACGCCCACGACCACGAACAGCTTGCGGTTCGATGCCATGCCGTCCTTGCAGGCGGCGACATCCTGCTCCAGCTGCGACCACACGCCCGAGTTGAAACCGTTCTGGTACTGGAGCGCCTGGTTGGTGAAGTAGAAGGTCTGCTTGTTGGCGGCGGTGCAGGTCTGCCGGTAGCTGGACGCGCAGAAATGTCCGCGGCTGTGCGTGCCGGTGGACGAACTCTGCTGCCAGTCGCTGCCCAGCGCGGGATCCGGCGTCCACTCGCCGGTCCGGCCGACATTGTTGTCGGGATAGGACGGGGACATCTCGAAGGCGTTCCACAGCGGGGCTTTCTTGTCCTTGTCCACGAGGACCGTGTAGTTGCAGTACTCCTTGCCGCCGTAGGCGTAAGTATGCGTGACGACCACCCGTTTGGAATTGGTGGTGGCATACTTGTACCAGTTGGTGGGCGTGGAGTCGTAGAAGGTCTCCGGGCCGCTGTCGGTACAGGCCGCCGTGGAGGCCAGCGACAGGGCCGGGATCTCGTAGCCGCCGAGGTACTGCAGGCCCGCGACGCCGGCCGGCTTCGTCGTGAAGGAGCGGATTTCACCATAAATCGGATTCCCGATGTGGCCCTGGTTGTCCTGCAGGCGGACATAGGCGCGATAGTAATACGTCACGCCCGCATCCAGGCTGCCCAGGGACACACTGAACGAGCCGGAGGTGCCGGAAGCACTTCCGAGATACTCGCTCCGGGAGAGCGAACTGGACGAGGTGCCCCATTCGAAGCCCCTGTCGTATATGGTGCCGGTCGCTCCTGAAAAGGAGCCCAGCAGGGTGGCCCCTGCTGAACTCAGGTTTTCAGTACCCCCGGTAATCACGTTGGCCGTGACCTGCGGGGGGGCTGCACTTCATTCCCAGACGATCTCGACCGAAGTCACGTAGATGGCGCCGTTGTTGGAGCGGATGCCGACATAGGCATAATCATCCGTGAAAGTGATCGTGCCGGTCGCATTCAGCGTACCGATCTTGGTACCCTGGTTGCCACCTTCGCCCGTCGCGTAGAGGTCGCCGGCGCCGGTGTAGGCCGTGTTGCTGCCGTAGACGTCGATGCTGTTCGAGCCAGACTCGACCGTGATCGTCACGGACTTGACCCGGCCGCCGGAGACCGTGGACACGATACCGGAGTTGCTGTTCTTGGAACGCATCTGGATGCCGCCGGAGCTGCTCTTCGCGCTATTGCCGGCATACCGGGCGCTGGACGTCGCGGCGACGTTCGAGAAGTCGGTATAGGTCGTGCTCGTGGCGGTGAGCAGGGCGGACGTGATCGTATCGGTGATGTCCGAGGAGCTGCCCGCGGCGCTCTGCGTGATGGTGATGGTCACGTCGTCGCAACCCTCGGCGCTGACCGTGGCCGTGTAGGTCGCGGCCTCGCTGCCCGTGTTGGCGGCGAAGGAAAGGGTGACATCGGCGTTGCCGTTGCCGGAAGTAGCGGAAGCGGTGACGCCCGTACCCGGGGTGATCGTCCAGTCGGTGTTGGAGGTGATGGTCCAGGTGACGGAGGTCGCCGTGGCGGCGACGGTCGTCGCGGCAGGCGAGGCGGAAAGGACCGGAGCCGCCGTCGTGACGGTCAGGTCAGCGGCCTTCCAGACCTTGAGTTCCTCGGTGGTGTTGTATTTCGTCACGGTGCCTTCGGCGGTGAAGATGTCGCCGGCGTTGACCGGGATGGCCACGTTCGTATAGACGATATAGTCCGTGGCGTCCTGGGTGGCCTCGATGTTGCCCTTCGTCGTCGTGGTGGTCTTGGAGGTGACGCCGACCACCTTGACATAGGCGCTCTCATACGTCGCATAGTTTGCGGCGAGCTGGGCGAAGGTGACGACCTCCGGCTCGACGGCGGTCTCTTCGCCCTCGACCGTGGCGGCGAGGTCCGTGATCTCATTGATGCCGTTGTAGATCACCGCATCGGCGATGACGTCGCCGGAGATGGTCTGGCCCTGCAGCAGGCCGT
>LUZH01000138.1 GCA_001602885.1 Bacteroidales bacterium Bact_16
GCGCCGTGGCCGGCGACCAGCGCCGGATGCTCCGCGCGCAGCCGCGCCAGGTGGCGGTAGAAGTCCGTGGCGGCGTTGGTCTTCAGCGCGGGGATATGGTCTTTCTCGAAGAATTCGAAACGGTGGTCGTAGCCGACCTCCTGGCCCGTATAGATGAGCGGCTGCATCATCGGCAGGGTCCAGGCGAGCACGGTCATCGCCTGCCAGGCGTCGCCCATCCGCTCGAACTCCGTCCCGCTCCACGAGTTCTCGTCGTGGTTGGAGGTGAAGCCCAGGCGGCGCGCGCCGGCGGGGTAGGTGCTTTCGTTCCACTGCAGATAGCGCGCGAGGCTGTCTGCGTCGGCCTTGCCCTGGGCGAGGTCGTTCAGCAGGTGGTGCAGCTTCCAGGCGTAGGTGGTGTTGAAGCCGGCGTCATGCAGCCAGGCCTCTTCGCCCTCGGCGAGGAAATAGAGCGGGCGCGCGAATTCCTGGCGGAATTTCGGCAGCACCGCCGCCCAGAAGTCCTGCGGCACCTGGTAGGCCACGTCGCAGCGGAAGCCGTCCACGCCGCGCTCCAGCCAGAAACGCATCGATTTCTCCATCTCGGCGCGCATCTCGGCGCAGCCGTAGTTGAGCTTGGCGATGTCGGTCCAGTCGTATTCGACGATCGTATTGCCCTGCTCGTCACGCACATACCACTCAGCGGGCTTCTCCGTCACCCACGGATGGTCGGGCGAGGTGTGGTTGGCCACCCAGTCCAGGACGACCTTGAACCCCTCGGCGTGTGCCGTGGCGAGGAAATGGTCGAAGTCGGCCAGCGTGCCGAACTCCGGATTGATGTCGCAGTAGTCCTTGATGGCGTAATAGGAGCCCAGGGTGCCCTTGCGGCCCTTCTCCCCGATGGGATAGGGCGGCATCACCCAGATGATGTCCACGCCCAGCTCCTTGAGCAGGGGCAGGTGCCCTTCCGCCGCGGCGAAAGTGCCTTCCGGCGTGAGCTGGCGGACGTTGAGTTCATAGACGGTCCCGTCGCTCACCCAGGCGTCTGAGACGGCCTGCTGCGCGGGTTTCTGCGTGCAGGCGACCGCCAGCACGCTCAGGGTCAGGATCGAAAGTAGTTTTTTCATCGTCATTGTCTTTATTCCCCGAACGGCTCCATCGCCTCCGTCGGCTTCCCGTCGGCGAAAGCGCCGTAGGGATAGCCGACACGCGCGGCCTCGGCCTCGGGTTCCCAGAAGAAGACCCCCTGGAAATAATCGTAATCGCGGGTGTTGTGCAGGATGTATTCGAGCGCGGCCTTGCCCTTGGCGGGCTCGGAGGCCGGCATGCCGAATTCCACCAGGATGACGGGCTTGCCGTAGTTGCGGTACAGGACCGGCAGGTTGTCGACGAACTGCTTCGTCTTCGGCGTCCAGTCGGGATGGGCGCCGTCTTCCCAGTAGGAAGGATAGAGCGACAGGCCTAGGATGTCGTACTGCAGGCCCTTGCCCTTCATCAGGGACAGGAACCAGTTGAGCGTGGGGAGGTCCCAGCCGTTGTCCAGGTGCAGGATGACCTGCGCCTGCGGGAAGACGGCCTTGACCGCCTTGCGGCCCGCGTCGAAATAGCGCACGAATTCGCCGGCGTTGGTGCCGGCCACGCGGCCGCTCTCCCAGAGCATGCCGTTGGTGGTCTCGTTGCCCACCTGCACCCATTTCACGTCCACGCCGGCGCCCTTGAGCGCCTGCAGGACGTCGGTGGTGTGCGCGGCGAGGGCCTGCGCCATCGCTTCCGGTCCCATCGCCTTCCAGGCTTCGGGGACGGGTTGCTTGCCCGGGTCGGCCCAGGAGTCGCTGTAGTGGAAGTCGATCATTACGTCCATCCCGAGGGCCTGGGCGCGCTTCGCCTTCACGACCACGTCTTCCTTGCCGCACCAGCCGTCGGCGGGATCCACCCACACGCGCAGGCGGACGGCGTCGGCGCCGGTCTCCTTGAGCAGCGCGGTGCATTCGCGCTCCTGTCCGGCGGCGTTGTAGAACTTGAAGC
>LUZH01000139.1 GCA_001602885.1 Bacteroidales bacterium Bact_16
CCTGATCGAATGGGACCACCGCTACGAGCAGCTCTGCGCCAGCTTCGAGGCGGCGGGCGGCGTGATGGAGCGCCAAGCGCTCGAGCAGACCGTCTTCTCCGTCTCCCAGCCGGAGCAGGAAGGCTTCCTCGGCACGGCCTGGACCATGGTGATGGACCTGACGAACCCGTCCGTCACCTACTACAACCGCCGTCACTTCGACAAACCGTTCCATTACGCGATCAGCAAATAGGCTTATGGCACTGGAATTCGGCCCCCTGAAACGGAGTGAAGTCCGGGAGGCGGCGGCGCTCGCCGCCCGGGCCTTCGACGACTACGAGTACTTCACCAACTGGTTCCCGGAGCCGGCTGAGCGGGGCGCCGTGGCCTTCGAGATCATCTGGCGCGTCTACCGGACCAACTTCCGCGTGGCGGACTACCTGGCCGCCCGCCGGGACGGCCGGCTGGTGGCCGTGGCGCAGCTCAACCCGCCCACGTACAAGACGCCGTCCGACCTGCGCTACCTCCTCAACGGCTGGATGAAGGTCTACAAGGCCGGCGACAAGGAGACCATCGACGCCTGGCTCGCGATGGACGCCGCGGCCGGCAAGCCCTGCCACGACTACCAGCAGACCGGCCCGGAGATCTGGTACGCGAGCTCCCTGACCGTGGACCCTTCGGCCCAGGGCACGGGCGTCGGCACCCGCTTCATCGAATACTGGGAGCAGTATGTCCGCGAACGGGGCGGCAAGCAGCTGGTGTTCTTCACCAATTCCGAGAAGAACCTCGCCTACTACCGCAAACGCGGCTACGAAGTCTTCTACGAAGAAGAAATCGTCTACAAGGGACAGAAGATGGGCAGCTGGAGCCTGAAGAAGGCTCTCTGAGTCCCGGATACAGATACCAAAGCGGGCCGCTGACGAACAGCGGCCCGCTCCCCTTTTTTGTTGTGGTACCGGCTACTTGTTCAAGTAGCGGGCAATTTCATCACAGGCGAGGCAGAGCTGCACATACTGCGGAGCCGTGTTGATGCAGCACTCGTTCTCACCCCAGTGGAACGGATAGTCGTCCTTGTTCTCGAAGTAGTCTTCCTTGACCAGCAGGCCGGGGACGATGCCGCCCGGGATCACGGCGTAGTCCGCGCGGTTGTTGCCGTAGGCCACCTTCTTGGTGTTGACGCCGACGGAGGTCACGAAGGAGACGTTGCTGCCGGGATGGCAGCCGAGGACGAAGTTCAGTCCGTTGAAGACATATTCCGGATCGATCATGTCCGGGAAGAGTTTCCAGACCTTGTAGCAGTTGTAGGCGGTCACGATGATCGAGGCGTTGCCGGCCCAGCCGGTGCCGCCGATCGACACGCCGTAGGGGTTGTCCTGGCCGCCGCGGGTCAGCACCTCCACGTAGGCCGGGATGAGTTCCTTCACCTTCTTCCGGAACTTCTTGTCCATGTAGGGATACAGCTTGAGCGCAGCGGTGAGGTTCGGGCCGCCGCCGAACTCGGTCATGAACATGCCGTTCTGGACCGGGCCGTTGGAGCGGCGCACTTCCGGCTTGGCCTCCAGCTGCTTCTCGACGAGCGGCAGGAAGAAGTCCTTGTATTTCTGGTTGCCGGTGGCGAGCCAGAGCTCGATGGCGGCGTTGATGCGCGGGTCGCCGCCGCCCATCATCCAGCGGCCCATCATCGGGCTCTTTGCCGGATCGGCGGCCTCGAAGTGCTTGTTCCACAGCATTTCAGCGTTGCGCAGGGAGCGCTCGGCCTCCTCCGGGTAGTAGTCCTTCAGGGCCGGGTAGGCGGCCGCCAGGGACACGATGTCCTGCATCACGCCGGCGGCGCTGAAACGGCTCGTGAAGACGTAGCGGTCGTCCGGGGTGCCGGAGCGGTTGCCGCGCACCTCATAGGGCGCGAGGGTCGGGTCGTAGACCAGGCCGTCGGTCAGCGTCATCGCGTCGCCGAGGTGGTGGTAGTGGTGCATGTCGGGCTGGCCGATGACCTGCGCCACGAAGCCGATGTTCTCGACCTGGGCGTTGATGTTGAGCGTGCCGTGCAGGATCAGCTGGACGTTGTCGGGAATCCCGTCGGGGACGTGGATGTCGGCATATTGGGTCTTCTCGTCGATCAGCGTCTGGTCGCGCATCGGCTGGAACTGGCGCCAGATGTAGGCCAGGTCCTCGGTGGTGTTGAGCACGGAGTTGGCCTGGATGTCGAAGTCGCCGGCGTCATACCATCCGCCGACCGCCAGGCCGGGGATGTGCTCGAGGGGCTGGTACTTCGTGTTGGTCACGTCGCCCTGGAAGTAGCCGTCGTGCAGGCGCACGTTGGCCGGCGCCTGGAGGGC
>LUZH01000140.1 GCA_001602885.1 Bacteroidales bacterium Bact_16
AAACATGTTTCTCGTTGGCCTCGGCTTCCTCGGCCTTGTACTGACCCTGGCGGCGCATCGCCTCGTCGAAGTCGACGAGGTAGCCGTCGAATTCCGGGCCCTCGACGCACGCGAAGCGCGTCTTGCCGCCCACGGACACGCGGCAGGCGCCGCACATGCCCGTACCGTCCACCATCAGCGTGTTGAGGCTCACGATGATCGGGAGCCCGAGCTTCTTGGCGGTGAGGGTGGTGAATTTCATCATGATCATCGGGCCGATCGCGACGGCCTGGGTATAGTTGTGTCCTTCGGCGACGAGCTTCTCCAGCAGGGCCGTAACCATGCCGTGGAAGCCTTCGGAACCGTCGTCCGTGCAGATGAACAGATTGTCGCAGACCGCTGCCATCTCGTCCTTGTAGATGAGCAGGTCCCTGGTCTTGGCGCCGATGATGACATCGACGGCCACGCCGTGCTCGTGGAGCCACTTGGCCTGGGGATAAACAGGAGCAGTACCCACACCGCCGGCGATAAAGATATATCGCATCGCGGACAATTTCGCCGCATCCATCTCGGTGAAATCAGAAGGAAGGCCGAGCGGGCCTACCACATCGTTGAACGCCTCTCCGGGTTCGTACGCAATGATGTCGGAACTGGACGCTCCGATCTTCTGTGTGACAATCGTCACAGTCCCCCGCTTCGCATCGAAATCACTGATGGTCAGCGGTATCCGTTCGCCCTTCTCGTCCGCACGGACGATCAGGAACTGGCCCGGCTGTGCGGCAGCTGCAAGCCGCGGGGCCTCTACTGTCATCCGACAAATCGTCGGTGTCAGCATATCTTTAGACAGGATTTGATACATAACACTCAAAGGTACACAAAAAATCCCCGTTTTGATGCACAAAACGGGGATTTTTTGTCAGGGGAAAAGCCTGATTCTAGAAGCGATAGCGGATGCCGAGGCCGACACCGACTCCATAGAACCCGCCACCCGTGAGGGAATAGGCAGGACGCCAGTCCAGGGAGATGTTCAACGGGACAGCATTGAGCTCGACCTCCGCGCCGATCTGACCCAGGAGCGCAGCGTCAAACTTGAGGATGTTGCCGCCGTCCGTCTCTTCGTAATTCCTCGTGCCCAGCTGCACACCGGGACCGGCATAGAAGTGGAAGATGCCGGCGTTGCCGAGCGAGAAGTCATACAGACCGGACACATACCAGCCTTTGCTGCCGACAAGTCCCAGATCCATTTCAGCGAAATTGTTGCCCAGACCATACTGGTAGGACACTTCGGCGCCATAACCAAGGCGGGCGCCGAAAGCACGCGGCTGCGCGGATGTGACAACAGCACAGGCGAGCAGGCCGACGAGAATAACTAAGATCTTTTTCATAAGCAATGTTATTAAAAAGGGTTGGTTATACAATTCCGGAGAAGCCCAGGAAGGCCATGGCCATGATGCCCACGGTGATGAGGGCGATCGGCAGGCCCTTGAAGGCCTTGGGCACGTCGTTGCCCGCCAGATGCTCGCGCAGGCCGGCGAACAGGCACATCGCCAGGCCGTAGCCGAGCGAGGTCGCGATGGCGTAGACCACCGCCTGGCCGAGGTTGAGCATATGGGGCGCAGCGCCGCCGAAAGCGAATTCCTTGGTCACCACGGTGATGGCCACGCCGAGGACGGCGCAGTTGGTGGTGATCAGCGGAAGGAAGATGCCGAGGGCCTGGTAGAGCGAAGGACTGATCTTCTTCAGCACGATCTCCACCATCTGCACGAGGGCGGCGATCACGAGGATGAAGGAGATGGTCTGCAGGAACTCCAGCCCGAAGGGCACCAGCAGGTAATGGTTCAGCAGGTAGGTCACCACGGTGGCGAGCGTGATCACGAAGCAGACCGCTCCGGACATGCCCGAGGCCGTGGAGAGCTTGTTGGACACGCCCAGGAAGGGGCAGATGCCCAGGAACTGCGCCAACAGGATGTTATTGACGAAAATCGCCGAGACGAAAATGAGGAAGTATTCCATGGCGCACTACTTTTTAGCAAGATACTTGTTGAACAGGACCATCAGGAAGCCCAGCACCAGGAAGGCGCCCGGGGCCATCACGAAGGCCAGGATGCCGTCGCCGGCGATGAATTTCCAGCCGAACACGGCGCCGCTGCCGAGGATCTCGCGCACGATGCCGATGACCGTCAGGGAAAGCGTGAAGCCGAGGCCCACGCCGATGCCGTCGAGGGCGGATTCGCCCACGGAGTGCTTGTTGGCGAAGCCTTCGGCGCGGCCGAGGACGATACAGTTGACGACGATCAGCGGGATGAAGAGGCCGAGCGTCTCATAGACCGCAGGCGTGAAGGCCTGCATCAGGAGCTGGAGCACGGTCACGAAGGTGGCGATCACGGTGATGTAGACCGGGATGCGGACCTTGTCGGGGACCATCGGGGCCACCAGCGAGATCACGATGTTGCTGAGGATGAGCACGAACATCGTCGCCAGACCCATCTCCAGACCGTTCATCGCGGAAGTGGTCGTGGCCAGCGTCGGGCACATGCCGAGCACCAGCACGAAGGTCGGGTTGTTCTTGACGAAACCGTCGGTGATGAAATGCAGTTTGCTACTCATTGCTCTGTCCTCCTGCCAGTTGGTTAAATACTTTCACGGCGTTGGACACCGCCAGCGCGTAGGCGCGGGAGGTGATCGTCGAAGCCGTGATGGCGTCCAGGTCGCCGCCGTCCTTGGTCACGGCGAGCTTCTTCGCAGCCGGGTCGAAACCGCGGAACTGCTCCATGAAATGCGCGTCCGTGGTGCACTTGGCACCCAGGCCCGGGGTCTCGCTGTGCGAGAGGACCGTGGTGTTGTGCACGACGCCGGCCGTGTCGATGCCCACCATCAGGGTGAGGGCGCCGCCGAAGCCGGAGGTCGTGGAGATGACGGCGTAGCCGGCACCTTC
>LUZH01000141.1 GCA_001602885.1 Bacteroidales bacterium Bact_16
TACGCCTCCCTGCCCTTCAACGCCAACCGCGGGGGCTTCGTGATGGGCGACGGCGCCGCCGTGCTCGTGCTCGAAGAGCTGGAGCACGCCCGGCAGCGCGGCGCCCGGATCTACGGCGAGATGGTCGGCTACGGCAACACCTGCGACGCCTACCACGCCACGGCCCCGCGCCCCGACGGCACCACGCAGGCGCGCTGCATCACCCTGGCGCTGCAGGAGGCCGGCTACGATCCCGCCAGAGACACGCTCTACATCAACGCCCACGGCACCGGCACGCACCTCAACGACCTCGCGGAAACGCAGGCCTACAAGCTCGCCCTCGGGCAGGACGCCTACCGCGCGCACATCTCCTCCATCAAGTCGATGACCGGTCACATGTTCGGCGCCGCCGGCGCAGCGGAAGCCATCACCACGGTGCTGGCGCTGCGCGAAGGCGTCGTGCCGCCGACCATCCACCTGGATGCGCCCGATCCCGAATGCGACCTGGACTACACGCCCAACAGCGCCGTCCGCGCCGCGCTCACGCTCGGCATCTCGGACTCCCTCGGCTTCGGCGGCCACGACGCCTGCCTGGCCTTCCGCCCCTTCCAAGCATCTTAAAACACCCTTTATATCCGAACAGACAAAAATGTACAACCTCACCGCCAACGACAGTTTCCTGAAGACGTTCCAGCGCGCCATCCTCGAATGCTGGGACAAACCCGCCATTGAAGAATACAAGTCCTCGAGCATCACCTATGGTGAGCTCGCCGCCGAGCTGGACAAGACCGTCCGGTTCTGGAAGGCGGCCGGCCTGCAGGCCGGGGACAAGATCGCCATCAACGCCCGTTCCAGCGCAGGCTGGGGCAAGACCTTCTTCGCCGCCCAGACCGGCGGCTTCGTGGCCGTACAGCTTTTCAACGGTTTCACGCCCGCCGACACGATGCAGCTCGTGAACCATTCCGACAGCCGCATCCTCTACACCGAGAAGGCCATTTTCGACAAGATGGACTTCGAGGCCATGCCGGCCCTGCTCGGCGCCATCGACACCAAGAGCGGCGAGCTGCTCGCGGCGCGCGGCGACTTCGCGGAGCGCTACGCCGCCCGCGACGCTGCCTTCGCCGCCGCCTACCCGGGCGGCTTCACCCGCGCGGACGTCCGCTTCGCCGAGCGCGACCTGGACGAGCTCTGCGCCCTGATGTACACGTCCGGCTCCACCGGCAACCCGAAGGGCGTGATGATCACCGTCCGCAACTTCAGCTCCAACATCCAGCTCATCCCGAACCATTTTCCCTACAAGCGAGAGGACAACTACGTCAGCGTCCTCCCCTACGCCCACATCTTCGGCCTGGTCTATGACCTGATGGCCCCGCTGTGCTACGGCATGACGCTGTGCATCCTCTACGTCCCGCCGGTGCCCGCCAACCTCAAGCCGGCCCTGCGCCAGTACAGGCCGTTCGTGTTCTTCGCAGTCCCGCTGATCATCAACAAGATGCTCGACGACTCCATCGGCGAGTTCATCCGCAGCAAGAGCGGCGCCGCCAAACTGGCCGACCACGTGCACAACCCGGACTTCTGCGAAGCCCTGCGCACCATCTTCATGAACGCCTTCGGCGGCAACCTCGGCCTGATGATCACGGGCGGCGCGGCCATGCCGGAGCAGCTGGAGCGCCTCTTCCTCGAGCAGCTCAAGATTCCGTTCGTGACCGGCTACGGCATGACCGAGTGCACGCCGACCATCACGCTCGGCCACAAGGAGACCTATGTGATGAAAGAATGCGGCGAGCCCGTCCCGGAGGGCATCGAGCTCAAGATCGACTCCCCGGATCCTCACCATGTCGCCGGCGAGGTGATGGTCCGCGGCCACGTGGTCTTCACCGGCTACTACAAGAACCCTGAGGCCACCCGCGCCGTGCTCAGCGAGGACGGCTGGTTCCGCACCGGCGACCTCGGCACCATCGACGAGATGGGCCGCGTGTTCCTGGTGGGCCGCAGCAAGAGCATGATCCTCGGCACCAACGGGCAGAACATCTTCCCGGAGGAGATCGAGGTGGTGCTCAACCAGCTCCCCTACGTCCAGGAGTCGCTGATCGTCAGCCGGGGAGGACGCCTGACCGCGCTCATCGTGCCCAACCAGAACCTGCTCGCCGAGCAGAACATCGACGCAACCACCCTCGAGCAGATCATGGACACCAACCTGAGCGACCTCAACAAGAAGATCCCTGCCTACTCCGCCGTGGGCGGCTACGAGATCCTCTTCGACCCGTTCGCCAAGACCCCGAAGGGAAGCATCAAGCGCTTCATGTACCGCTAGCAGGTTTCCTGACACGAAAAAAAATGCTACCTTTGTCCAAAAGGTAGCTTTTTTTATGCTAGAAGACTTCAGATTACGCGTATTCCAGCGTGTCGCCGAACTGGGCAGCTTCACCGCCGCCGCCAAGGCGCTCGGCATCACGCAGCCGGCGGTCAGCCAACACATCGCCGAACTGGAGAAGTTTGCCGGCGGCCAGCTCTTCGAGCGCGGCCGCGGACGGATTGCCCTGACTGCCCGCGGGCGGGTTTTCCTCGCGCACGCTACCGGCATCCTGGATGGCTACAAGCGCCTCGAAGGCGAATTCCGCCAGCCGGAGACCGTCCTCCTCCACCACGTCCTGCACGAAGGGCGCAAGACCAACATCCTGATCCGCCACGACCGTTTCGAGGATCTCGACGCGCCGGAGGACACCGTGGCCGACCGCGTGGTCGAGGCCGACGGGACGGCCATCTTCCCCTCCTTCTACAACGCCCACACCCACGCCGCCATGACCCTGCTGCGCGGCACGGCGGACGACGTCCCCCTGAAGACCTGGATCGAGGAATATATCTGGCCCGCCGAGGCGCAGATGACCCCGGACGACATCCGGCGCGGCGACGAACTCGCCATCCGCGAGATGGTCGCCACCGGCACGACCTTCTTCAGCGACATGTATTTCGATCCCGAAGAGGCCGTCGCGGCGGCCGATGCCGCAGGCATCCGCACCGCCTTCGGCCTCACGGTGCTTGAAGGCCACCCCAAGGCGCAGGCGGAAGCGCTCAAGGACTACATCCGGAACTGGAAGGATCCTTCCGGCGGACGCATCCAGCTCGTCATGGCTCCCCATTCCATCTATACGGTCGGCGCCGACCGCCTCAAGCGCTGCGCCAGCTTCGCGCGCCACCACGACATGCTCCTGCACATCCACCTGAGCGAGACGCGGCGCGAGGTCGAGGAGTGCCTCCGCGAACACGGCACCACGCCGGTCCGCTACCTGGAGAAGCTCGGATTCCTCGGCCCGGACGTGCTGGCCGCACACTGCGTGCACGTCGACGCCGAAGAATGGAAAATCCTAGCCGACCACGGCGTCACGGTCGCCCACTGCCCCTGCTCCAACCTCAAGCTGGGCAGCGGCCGCTTCCCGTACGAGCTCGCCATCGCCTCCGGCTGCCGCATCACGATCGGTACGGACAGCGCCGCCTCCAACAACAACCTCGACATGCACGAGGAGATGAAAGTCGCGGCCCTGCTGGCCAAGGTCAACGGCGACGCCACGCTCCTCCCGGCCGAGCTGGCCCTCCGCTGGGCCACCCGCAACGCCGCCGAATTCTTCGGCATCGACGCGGGCGAGATCGCGGCCGGCAAGCAGGCCGACGCGCTGCTCGTCGACCTCTCGGTCCCGCAGATGCAGCCCGCCCACAACCTTCTGTCCAACTGGGTCTACGCCGCCGACAGTTCCGCGATCCGGCATGTAATCTGCGCCGGACGCGTGCTGAAATAAAAAAAGGGCCTGTCCGGAGACAGGCCCTTGTCTTTTCGCTATGCGATACGACTACTCTGCGGGAGCGATGGCGCCCATCGGGCATGCATCGGCGCAGGTACCGCAGTCGATGCAGATATCCGGGTCGATCGAGTAGACATCACCCTCCTTGATAGCGCCGGAGGGGCATTCACCTTGGCAAGTACCACAAGCCACGCAGGTGTCAGGATTAATCTTATAAGCCATTATGAATAAAATTTAGTGTGTGTTCGGTCCGTATTTTGCAAATACCGGGGCAAAAGTAATCATTTTTTCGTAAATTTGCAGTTATGAAGACACTTTTGACAATCGTGCTCGCTGCCTTGTTGGCAGGACCGATCCAGTTTGACAAAACCGTGCACGACTTTGGTGAGATCAGCACCAAGGCCGGGAAGCAGACCTGCACCTTTACCGTGACCAATGATAGCGAAGATGATCTGAGCATTCTGGCCGTGGTCCCGTCCTGCGGATGCACGGATGTGGTGTGGCCGCGCGAGACGATCGCCCCGGGCAAGTCCGGCAAGATCACCGCGACCTACTCCAACGACGAGGGCGTCGGCATTTTCGACAAGACCCTCACCGTCTACACCTCCGCTCAGAAGAAGCCCATCATCCTGCACCTTAAGGGTTCCGTCACCAAGAATGCCAAATAACAGCAACTACACAGACGACAACATACGCACCCTCGAAGGCGTACAGCACGTACGCCTTCGTCCGGGCATGTACATCGGCCGGCTCGGCAACGGCAACAATCCGGGCGACGGCATCTATGTCCTCCTCAAAGAAATCGTAGACAACTCCATCGACGAATTCGCGATGGGCTTCGGCAAGGAGGTCCGCATCAACATCCAGATGAACGACGTGACCGTCCGCGACTTCGGACGCGGTATCCCCCTGGATTCCGTGGTCAAGGCCGTGAGCATCCTCAACACCGGCGGCAAGTTCGACGACAAGGTCTTCAAGAAGTCGGTCGGACTCAACGGCGTGGGCACCAAGGCGGTCAACGCCCTGTCCGAGAACTTCTACGTCTGCTCCTACCGCGACGGCCAGAGCTCCTGGGCGCGCTTCGAGCGCGGCGAGCTCAAGGAGAGCGGCAAGGCCGAGACGCACGAAAAGAACGGCACGCTCGTCACCTTCACCCCGGACAAGATGATGTTCGGCGACTACGCCTACAACATGGACTTCGTGGAGACGATGGTC